>JBFYRD010000272.1:0-8576 GCA_041302405.1 Sulfuricurvum sp. | reverse complement strand
ATCTTTATTAGCAAAGAGCAATACTGCAGATTCAGCCGAAGCCTCTGTAGAAGCCTCACGACTCCAATCCTTGGCAAAATTTACCAAAGTTTTGGGGATTGTCGAACAATATAATGTTGATAGCCTCAGCATCGACCAACTCATCGACAAATCCCTACAAGGGATGCTCTCCAATCTCGATGCCCACTCTAATTACATGGATAAAAAAAGTTACGATAATCTTAAAACTCAAACTGACGGTGAATTTGGAGGATTGGGAATTACAGTGGGGATGCGTGACAATGCCCTCACCGTCATTGCCCCGATCGAAGGGACCCCTGCCGATAAAGCAGGAATTAAAGCTGGCGATATCATCCTTAAAATCAATGACAAATCGACTTTGAGCATGACCATTGATGATGCGGTTGGGATCATGCGTGGAGTTCCAAAAACACCAATCAATCTTACGATTGTCCGAAAAGGCTCTGCTGATCCTCTAAAATTTCATATTATTCGTGACATTATCACCGTTGAATCGGTTTATACCCGAACGATTGGAAACAATATTCTCTACATCCGTGTCACCAGTTTTGATAAAAAAGTAGCTGCCGATGTTAAAACAGCTATCAAAAAACATGCGGCTAAAAGCAAAGGAATCATTCTCGATCTTCGTAATAATCCTGGCGGGCTTCTTGATCAAGCCGT
This sequence comes from Sulfuricurvum sp., assembly GCA_041302405.1. Lineage (GTDB taxonomy): Bacteria > Campylobacterota > Campylobacteria > Campylobacterales > Sulfurimonadaceae > Sulfuricurvum. The sequence goes on along the minus strand of JBFYRD010000272.1, from coordinate 7,892 downwards.
TGAGTTAACGGATTTGTTTGTCACCGAAGGGGTAATCGTTTCTCAAAAGGGTCGAAACAAGGCTGATGACATCTCTTACAGTGCAACTAAAAGTGCTACCATTACAGATCTTCCTCTTGTCGTGTTGGTTAACGAAGGTTCTGCCAGTGCATCTGAAATCGTAAGCGGTGCCTTACAAGATCTCAAACGAGCGGTTATCGTTGGAGAAAAAACATTTGGAAAAGGTTCCGTTCAGGTTGTAATGCCGGTTACCGAAACCGAAGCAATTAAACTCACTGTTGCCCGCTATTACCTCCCAAGCGGGCGCACTATTCAAGCTGTAGGTGTTTCACCGGACATTGAAGTGATTGCAGGTGAGATCAAAAATCACGATAAATCGTTCAATATCAAAGAAGCTGATTTGAAAAAACATCTTGAATCTGAACTCGAAAAAACTGATGGAATGATTGATGTTACCGAAGTAAATGCCACCAATAAAACCATCATTACCCCTGAACAGCTGAACAAAGATATTCAGCTCAAAGAGGGTGTCGACATCATTAAAGCTCTAATCATAGTCAAAGGAAAGTAACCATGGAAAAACGTGATCTTATCTACGAAGGAAAGGCTAAACGCCTCTTTAACACCGATGATGCTAATTTAGTTATTGCTGAGTTTAAAGATGATTTGACTGCTTTTAACGGAGCTAAAAAAGATAATGAAGCAGGGAAAGGAGCGTTGAACAACAAAATTTCAACAGAACTTTTTAAAATGCTTGCCTCTCGCGGAGTAGAATCTCATTTTGTTGAGATGCTCGATGATAATCACATGCTTTGTAAAAAAGTGGACATTATCCTCATCGAAGTGATTGTCCGGAACATCGCAACCGGGAGCCTAAGTAAAAACCTTGGTATTCCTGATGGAAAAGTTCTTCCATTCACTCTCGTCGAATTTGATTACAAAAATGATGACCTCGGTGATCCAAAACTTAACGATCAACACTGTCTTATTCTTGAGCTTGTTAACAATGAAGCGGAACTTGATCAGCTACGGGCTATGGCACGTGAAGTGAACTCGATCCTCCGTCCTTATTTCCATGAAAAAGGGCTTAATCTCGTCGATTTCAAACTCGAATTTGGTCGTGATGAAAACGGAAAAATTATCCTTGCGGATGAAATTAGCCCCGATAACTGCCGCTTTTGGGATTTAGAAACGGGTGAAAAAATGGATAAAGACCGTTTTCGCCAAGGACTCGGCGGACTCAAAGTCGCTTATGAAGAAGTTCTTAACCGAATCCTTAATTAACAACGAAAGAGCAGAAGGAACAGTATGAAAGCAATTGTTAACGTATTTTTGAAAAATGGAGTTTTGGACTCCCAAGGTAAAGCAGTTCAACATGCCCTTAGCGGTCATGGTTTTGAAAGTGTCCGTGATGTTCGTGTCGGAAAACAAATCATCATCGAGATGGATGAAAATGATGAGGCAGCAGCAAAAGAGAAAGTTGCCCATATGTGTGAAGAGCTTTTGGCTAACACCGTTATCGAAGATTATGAGATCGAGATTCAAGGATGAAAGTAGGGATTGTTCAGTTCCCCGGAACAAACTGTGAATATGATACCCAGCATGCGTTCGCGGCATTAGGATGTGAGACTGAAATTCTTTGGCACAAAGAAGATACGATTCCTGAGGGGACTGATCTTGTTGTTGTTGCCGGAGGATTCAGCTACGGTGACTATCTCCGCAGCGGTGCCATCGCTAAAATGTCTCCGATTATGAAAGCTCTAAAAATCTATGCCGACAACGGCGGAAAAGTTTTAGGAATTTGTAACGGTTTTCAGGTTTTAACTGAGACCGGGCTCTTGCCGGGTGCGTTAAAACGTAATGAGGGGCTCCATTTTATCTCTCGCCACCACCATCTTAAAGTGCTCAACAACGACAATGATTTCCTACGTCACTGTAAAACTGGGCAAGTGGTTAATATCCCTATCGCTCATCATGACGGTAATTTTTACATCGATGATTCTGGGCTTAAAGAGCTTTACGCAAACAATCAAGTACTTTTGCACTATAGCGATGAATCAGGGAATATCGACAATCCAAACGGTTCTGTAGACAGTATCGCTGGAATCTGTAACAAAGATAAAAATGTTTTTGGTCTTATGCCACATCCTGAACGTGCGATGGAGAGCCTCCTCGGCTCCGATGATGGACGAGCAATGTTAGAGGGGTTTATAAACCGTTGAAAGCTCTAGCTCTTCTCTTTTTCTTTTTAGGACAGCTTCTTTTAGCAGAACCTTCCGTACTCACTGATATTCAGCCCTCAGCTGCTGAAGAAGCACCAATAACAGAGGAAGCTCCTGCATCCGACATCGATACCCTTTTTTCAGGTATTACCTCCTCTTCAGGACTTACTCTGGAGTTCAGCAATCTTCCAACACGCCCCTATGTCGGTGAAATTATTGCTCTGAGCGTTAAACTTACTCCGATTGATATCGCATCCGGTAATATTGAATATACACTGCAAAATGAAGAGGGTATCCGTATTTTTAGTGACACTCCACGCAGAAGTGTCAAAGGAGATGGTGTTTATGACACTTTCTATTTTTTAGTACAATCTTCATCCATACGTTTTCCCGATGTTACTGCAACTCTCACCGCCAATGGTTCATCCTCTGAAACATTAACCGGCAGCTCTTTAAGTGCTACCACCCTCAGCCCTCCAACAGGATTTGCTAATGTTTTAGCCGATAAATTTCAGGTTATAAACTATAAAACAACCCCGTACAATAATCAAAGCAATGTGGTTATTTTTACCGTCAAAGCTTCACGCTGTAACATTAGTGATTTTTCAATTCCGAATGCGATTAAACAAGGGTTTGAATCAAAACTTTCTAATGTCGGTGAATCACAAATGACCTATTATGTGATTATCCCCAACGGTGAACAAAGTCTCAATTTCTCCTATTTTAATCTTAGTAAACAACGGTATGAAGCGTTGAGTATCCCTATTATTGTCGATGATGATACGGTATCAACCGGCCAGAGTGATTTATCACCGACAGACTCACGCCATACGGAACTAAAAGTGGGTGCATCTGTCGTAGTCGTACTCGTTTTGTTTGGACTCTTTTATTGGAGACGCCAAAAATGGTATCTTTACATCTCAGCACTTCCGATGTTTTACATTATTTTTGCGTTACTGCCGAATCAAAATATGTGTGTCAAAAAAGATGCTCCTATTTACTTGCTTCCAATTAAAAATGGGACCATTTTCGAAATGACACTCCAAGAAGAACATCTCGAAGCTGAAAAAGAAGTTGGAGATTTTATAAAAGTGCATCTTAGTAATGATAAAGTCGGATGGGTAAATAAACGTGATCTTTGCTCGAATTAAATGGCTTTATGCCGTCATTGTCATCTTTACCGGGATGACACTTATGATTGCGACTTTCTATCTTCTTCCTAAACCTTACGCAGTCAAATTTTCAGCTTGGTTTATCCGCCTTATGGTGTTTGTACCCGTACGTGTAAAAGGGAAAAGCGATCCAGATGCGCAAATGTATCTTGTTAACCATCAAAGTGACATTGATATTGGAATCATGGAAACAATTACCCAAAAAGATTTAGCATGGGTCGCAAAAAAAGAGCTCTTTGAAGTCCCCTTTTTCGGACTTGTTGTTCGTCTACCAAAAGACATTGCGCTAGAGCGAGAAAGTAAAACCGCGCTCGTCAAACTAATCAAAGATTGCAAAGAACGCCTCGATGATGGTCGTGTCATTACGATTTTTCCCGAAGGGACCCGAACAGAGAGCGGAAAAATGAAGCCGTTCAAAGCGGGGGCAAAAATGGTTGCCGATAAATACCAGCTAAAAGTTCAGCCCGTTGTTCTCGTAGCAACTGCATGGCATTTTAGCAACAAGCGTAAAGATTTTAATGCCGGTACTATCACTGCTGTTTTTTTAGATCCGTTCATTGCTGATAAAAGTAATCCTGATTGGCTAAACGATACCCATACCCTCATGCAAAAGGTTTATGATGATGAGTTGGCAAACCTTCCTCGCTATCGGTAGCGGCGGTTTTTTAGGTGCGGTAACCCGCGCCTATCTTAACGGTCAGATCAACCATCATTTTCCGCATAGCCTCCCCTTTGGCACGCTTGGAGTCAATCTCATCGGCAGTTTTATCATCGGAGTGCTCTTCGCCTATTTTAGCTATACCACCCTCTTTGGCGTTCATGCCAAATCATTTCTAACCACCGGGTTTTTAGGTGCGCTGACAACCTATTCTACGTTTGCTATGGAAACAGTCTTTTTACTCAGTGGCGGGCAAATCATTATGGCAGCAACGAATATGGCTCTTAATCTCTTTGGCTCAGTATTAATGGCAGGATTGGGCTATTATCTGTTTCGACATTTCCTAGCGTAATAATTTCATCGGCACACCATCGTGCCAAATCGCCGTCATGGGTGATTAAAAGCACCCCCATCCCATCGATATACTCCACAATCAATTTCATTATATCGAGTTGATTGAGATTATCCAAAGCTGATGTCGGCTCATCCAAGAGGAGCAATTTTGGCTTCATCAATAATGCACGTAAAATCGAACACCGTTGCAACTGTCCACCCGAAAGCTTGTGCGGCAGTGTATCTAAATGAGACTCCTCCAATCCCATCTGATCTAACAAGACCTTATGCCCCTCCATCGATGTCACTTCGCTAATTTGGTCACGAATAGTATAAGTAGGATGAAATGAGCTGTAAGGGTCTTGAAAAACCTGAGATAGAGATAATGCTCGGATAGAACCTGTGTGAGACTTGCGATGCCCTAAAATGAGTTCAAAAAGGGTAGATTTCCCAACACCGCTGGGCCCGACAATCGCTTTTATCTCTCCAACATTTAGGGTCAATGAAAAATCATTGAACAATAATATATCTTTACTATATCCAAAAGATATATTTTCGATATCTAAAACGCTCTTCAACGAATCTGACCTTTACCGTACACTTTGTATTTGTAGGTGGTTAAACCCTCTACCCCCATCGGTCCGCGTGCATGGAGCTTGTTGGTGCTGATCCCCACTTCGGCTCCAAATCCAAAAGCTCCGCCATCCGTAAAACGAGTGGAGGCATTGACATAAACCGCCGCCGCATCGATTGAATCCATAAAACGCTCCGCCGTCGTAATATTTTCGGTGATGATTGCCTCTGAATGTCCAGAGCCATAACGGACAATATGGCTAATCGCTCCATCAACTCCATCTACTACACGAATATTGAGGATATTAGCGAGATACTCCGTATCATAATCTTCATCACTTGCACTCTCAACTTCGATCACTTCACGGGTTAATGTACACCCCTTAAGCTGAGTATGAGCACGATCAAATGCCTCTTTCAACATGGGGAGAATATCAGAAGCAATCGCTTCATCCACCAGCAATGTCTCCATCGAGTTACACACACCGGGACGCTGTACTTTAGCGTTAAGGGCGATCGCAATAGAATTTGCGATATTAGCATCTTTATCAATATAGGTGTGGCAGAGTCCTTTATCGTGCTTAACCACAGGAACACTCGCATTTTGGCTTACAAACTGAATCAGAGCCTCACCACCGCGTGGAACGATCAAATCGACGTATTTATCCATCTTGATCAATTTTGCTACCCCCTCACGTGTTGCATCAGGAAGCAATGCAATAAGCTCTTTTGGAAGATGATTACGAATAAGTACCTGCTGTAATACCTCTGCAATGATTTTATTGGAAAATTCCGCCTCTTTTCCCCCTTTAAGGACACAACCGTTTGAGCTTTTAAAACACAATGCAGCCGTATCTGAGGTGACATTCGGACGAGACTCATAAATAATCCCAATAACCCCGATAGGGATACTCACTTTCTCGATTTTAAGCCCCGCTTCGGTAACCCAACCCTCGAGTACACGACCGATTGGATCTTTAAGCGATGCAATCTCTTCAACTGCTACTGCCATCGCCTCAATCCGTTTTTCATCGAGCAATAATCGCTCTTTCATCGACAGTGCTAGATTATTTTCATCTGCATTGCGCATATCGATGGCATTGGCTTCAATAATATTCATTGTATTCGAGCGAAGCGCTTCCGCCATTTCCCGAAGAATACGATTTCGTTCACTACCGCTGAGTGTCGCCAAAGTACGGCTGGCAGATTTTGCTTTTTCTAAAAATTGTTCCATAACGATTCCCTTTTAATGAGAGTTATTATAACGAAGGAGAGTTAAGAGGAGAGGAAAACAGTATCAAAGATACGTCTTAATATCTTCCTTCAATCTCTCGAGTTGGAGCTTATACTGGTCAAAAAGGCTAAAGTAGCTCTGTTCATGTGTGTCATTGAGCGCTAATTTCATGTTTGAAGCGATTTCACCGAGCTTATGGGCTCCGATGTTTTCAGTCACACCGATAATATCAAGAAGCAATGCATTAGCTGCATGAAGATTATGAGCGCGTAACAATTCTCCTAACGTATCAGAAGAGTTGCTATAATCCCTGATAAATTCCGATAAAATTTCACGGTAAAATTCCTCATCTCCTCCGCACGTTTCGAGTCCTATATCAGCATCTAAGTTTTTTGTCGTTTTAGCTTCAGTAGATCTATCTTTATCACTCTCTTTACCTGTGTAGGCATAGATGATTTCGTATAGGGATTCCATTCTCAGAGGCTTTTCTAGCTGTTCAGACATTCCCGCATTTTTCATTTTTTGTATGTCATCAGATGCGGTGTCTCCACTAAGTGCCACTACCAAAATGTGATCGTAGCGCGGATTTTCTCGAATAATGCGTGTTGCTTCAAAACCATCCACTCTTGGCATGTGTGCATCCATTAAAATCATTAAAAAGTTGGTGTCATTTTCAAGTATATCTAGAGCTTCCTGACCATCATTTGCCATGATAAGCTCTATACCGCTTCCCGCTAAAAGACCCAGAAGAACTTTTTGATTAATAATATTGTCTTCTGCAACCAATATTCTCTCACCGGTGAATTCAGAAAAATTTTGTTTTGTGATTTTTCCATGTTCCGGAACAGGTCGTTTTTGGATTGTCTTGTCACTTTTTCGTCTATCTGTTAACGCTTTATCTTCAGGAGTCGGAGTTATGACGACAAAGTCTCCCTCTTCGGTTCCAAATAAAGGAATTTCTGAAAGTGGCTCGATTGCTGGCTCTTTTTTTATCTCTGGAACTGCTTCCACTTTCTCTTCAGCAACTACTTCCGGTATTTCATTTTTTTCAATTTCATTATTAGGAGTTTGGGGGGTTGAAATTTTTTTGACGATAAATAAACCTAAAATCAATAACACAATGGCAACAGCAGCGATAATCACTAATAGAGGGTCATTAAACATGGGATACTCTTTTTTTCTTTAAATCATACACTATTTTACTTATAAAAAATAATATATGTTTTCAGAAAATTGTATTGTCTCTTTATACTAATGATTTACGATGCCAACGGCTGAATCATTGCAATATCTTTGGCTTCGGATTGCATGGAGCGGTATAAATCCCACCTTGTTTGGAGATTCAACCAAAAATCCGCCGACATCCCGAAATATTTTGCCAGACGCAATGCCGTAGCGGGGGTAATCCCCCGTTTTTGATTAATGATTTCATTGACACGCTGATAAGGGACATGGATCGCATCGGCTAAAGTGCGCTGCGAAATCCCCATTGGTTCTAAAAATTCGCACAAGAGCATTTCACCCGGATGGGTGGGTGCTCTGTGGGTTGGGATGTTCATCGGTTACTCCTTATGAGTGATAATCGGTTATTTCTACATTGTCCGCACCTGACTCACTCCATCTAAAACAGATGCGATATTGATCGTTAATACGGATACTCATTTGATTGTCTCTATTTCCACGCAGTTTTTCAAGACGAT
>JBFYRD010000271.1:0-6051 GCA_041302405.1 Sulfuricurvum sp. | reverse complement strand
TGGCGCCGTCTTTCGAACTTTCAACAGACTCTTTTATCCCCTCAAACAAGAAGCTGATACGGCTTTGCTCGATGGTATTCATTTCACGTATTTTGTTGAGATTCACAAGATAAGAGCGATGAACCCGTAAAAAGGAGTAGGGCTCCAACATTTTTTCAACGTCCGAGATTTTTTTAGGGTAGTACGAGAACCCCTCTGCTGATCGAAAGATCACCTCAGAAAGATCGGCTTGGACATAAAAAATATCTTCAGGAGAGAGCAAATAGTGTGTTTCACCCGCTTTAGAGATAAGACGAAGCTCTTTTTGGGGAGTTTTGACGCTGACACGCTCCAGTGAGCGTTCGAGTTGTTCTGCCGTATAGGGTTTGAGGAGATAATCGACCGCACCCACATCAAATGCGGCTAAGGCATGATTATCATACGCGCTTTGATAGATGATTCCCATATCCTCATGATGGTAACGAAGGGCATACCCGAGTTCAATCCCGTTCATTCCTGACATCGAAATGTCTAAAAACGCAAGATCAAATTTTTTTTGAGCTGATAATTCCAAAGCCTCTTCTGCACTGGATGCTTGAGTGATATCGTTATGGCCCAGAGAGGTTAACAGCCGAAGCAGACGCGCAAGGGCAAGCGGTTCATCATCAACGATTAATATTTTCATGACACTCCTTTAGGGTGATAAGATAAACAACAGGATAAGAAGACTCCAAAGAAAGTTTCCCTTGGCACAGATGGGTTAGCCGCTCTTGAAGATTTGAGAGACCGATTCCAAAGGCAGGATTCGTGATCGCTTTTCCATTGTTGGAAACACGAATCTGAAGATCGGTATCAAAAGCAGCGTGCACACGAATAGAAAATTCCCCATCTGAAGTGGAAAATCCGTGTTTGATCGCATTTTCACATAAAAGCTGAATCGAAAATTTCGGAACCATCATCGAGAGGGTTGAGGGATTACTTTCAACAAAGAGATGGAGATTGCTAAAACGGATATTTTCAAGTTCGATGTAATCGCGTACATTTCGAAGCTCTTCATGGAGGGTAATGAGCGGGTGCTCTCGCATGGTGTTACGGAGAAAATGGGAGAGCTTAACGACCGCTTCTTCTGCTTGTTGGGGATTTTGGTGGATGAGTTCGGTGAGAGAGTTGAGCGCATTGAACAAAAAATGGGGATTGAGCTGTGTTTCGAGTGAGCGCAGACGGCTTTGGACAAAGAGATATTCACTCTCCTCTTTTTCATTGCGCGCTTTGACGAAACGGTACATCAATGCCCCCATCAAATAGGTAAGAATACCGATAATCGACGCACTTTGGATAGGATGGGTATGAAACAACTCCACGGTAGAGATGGGGAGAATGAGAAACAGGAGATAAGTGCTGATCGTCCCTAAAAATCCTGAGGCAAATGAAAACGCCGCAGCGGTAAGATTCCATGCTGCTTTGGGAATGTTGGGGAGGAGATAACGGTTCATTGAGGTGACGAAAATCAAAGAATAAAGGGCAATAAAAAATCCCAAAGCTATCCCGAAAATCCCCCCTTCATAAAGAGGCATCTTCAGTAAGTAATATCCTAGCATCGAGAGAAAAGCAGAAAACAAAAGACCGGTGGCAAAAACGCTCAGCCAATCATGCCACGTTATTTTGAGTTCACTCATCCAAAAGCCTCAGAAGATTAAACGATCCCATGACGACACCGGGCCATCCTTGCGCCGCGAAACTGGTGTCACCTACCTGGTACAATCCATCAATCGGGGTATCGTTCGAGGGGAGAAAGGGGAGGAGATTGGAACGGTTCATCGGTATCCCTCCCAATTGGGTTCGGTTTATATAGCGTCCAAACGTTTTCGGTGTTGCGGCGAAACTTCGGATGATGCTGTCTTTGTTTATAGAGAGTGTATCACAAATCGACGCTTCAATCAACTGACTCAGAATCTCTTTACGCTCTTTGTACTCAGAAGCACTGATCCCCAACCAATAAGAGGTGTTGGTATGGATAGAAGCGGTGATACTGAGGGTGTTGTTTCGGGATAGTTCAGTATCTTTCGGGTCACTGATCGAAACAAAGATCGATTGGGAAATTGCATAAGGAAAATTGATTTTTGATATTATTTGATAGTGATGGTAAAACTCCTGTGTATCGGCAATAGTCATATAAAGGACAAAAGCACTTTGGTGGTTATTAAGGACAGAGTACTTGTCATAATATTTTTTAATATCATCAGATGCAAACCATTTCGAGCTTTCAAAATGAGAGGTACCCATGATGAGATTTTTAACGTTTATTTCATAATGAGAGGTTGTAAGTCTAAAACCTTTGTTGAGTTTTTCAATGTTTGTAATGGGATGGGATAAACGGATGTCTCCGAGTTTTTCGGTGAGACTTTCGCACATTTTTCCCATCCCGCCGAGGGGATAATAGTTCGATTCAAAGGTATATCCAAGTGCCAGTGCGGCGTTTAAAAAATTAACGGAATCACTTTTTGCTTGTATGACAATCATAATTTGTGCGTCTAAAAAAGCAAAAAAATCAGGATCAATGTCACCGTAAAAATGGGAAATAAAACTTTTGGCATCTTTAAACAGATAGTTCCAAAACTTTTGTAAGAGGGGATAAAAAGTTCGTAATGAGTAAAGTTTCTGAACCCATGAAGCGTTCGAATAGTAGTATCCATCAGTGTCGTAAAACTCTGTGTTGATGGTTTTGATCAAATGCCAAAATTCATGATGTTTCGGATGGGGATAATGGACGTTGAGTACGTCGATAAAACGATCTACATCTTTATATCTGGGGATAACTTTCTCCCCTTGAATCACAACGATAGCGGGGTCAGATTCAATCACTTGCGGCACAACACCGACACGATCAAAGAGTTTTTTAACGATTCTCCCCTCACTGTATCCGCAAAAAGTTGTCGCCCCTGCATTGTAAGAGTAGTGATTTCGCTCAAATGTCGAAGCACATCCGCCCAAATAAGGCTCTTTTTCAAACAGTACAACATCTTTTCCCGAAGCATTGAGCAATGCCGCACATGAGCACCCACCTATACCTCCGCCGATAACTGCATACTCTCTCAAAGAAATCTCCACTATTGTTTTGGAGTATTTTAGGGGAGAGTCAACAATGTTGGTAGGGTTTAAATGGTGGTTGGTTAGCTGAGTAAAATACTCCGTTGAGCATTATCTTCAGCATATTTGAGTGCGATTTCGAGAATTTCATTTTCAACATTTAAAAATGCATCGATCAGATCGGGATCGAACTGTGTCCCTTTATGATCGACAATGTAGGCTACTGCTTCTTTGTGGGATTTGGCTTTTTTATAGGAGCGACGGCTAATAATGGCGTCATAAACATCAGCTACCGCCATAATGCGTCCCCATATCGGTATATCAGTTCCGGCAAGTCCTCTGGGATACCCTTTACCGTTCCATTTTTCGTGATGGCTACCGGCAATGTCACGAGCGATCATCAGGGTATCGTTGTCTTTAAATTTGAGTTCCGCCATCCGTATTGTCTCTTCACCGATAAGGGGATGGGTTTTTATCACTTCAAACTCTTCGGGTGTTAAAGGTCCCTCTTTAAGCAAGATAGAATCGGAGATAGCAATTTTGCCCAGATCATGCAGAGGCGCGGCATTGGTTACCAGCTCAATGATATGGGGGGTGAGAATTTTGGAGTATTTAGAAAGGATTGAGAGCTCTTTGCAGAGAATATTAACATATCCCTTGGTACGGCTAATGTGTGAACCGGTCTCAGGATCTCGGTGTTCAGCTACCATCCCCATCGCTTCGATAACCGATTCTTGGGCTTTTTTAAGCTGATACGTGCGTTGGGCAACGAGCTCTTCGAGGTGGTTACGATGGCGCTTGAGCTCAAGATGATTGCGGACTCTGGCACGGACGATGGCAGGGTTAACGGGTTTACCAATATAATCGACCGCTCCGAGGTCCAGACCTTTGGCCTCATCGTCCACTTCGGTTTTGGCGGTAATGAAAATGACGGGTATATCACGTGTCGGTAGATCACGTTGGAGTCTGCGGCACACTTCATACCCATCTATTCCAGGCATAATGATATCGAGGATAATAATGTCGGGTTTTGGCTCTTTGGAAGCGAGATCGAGCCCTTTCTCACCACTGGTTGCAGCGATCACGGTGTAATCATCTTTGAGAATGTTCATAAGGGTCATCAGATTTTCTGGATTATCGTCCACGATTAAAATTTTTTCCCGTTTAAATTGTTCGTTCATCTGCTATTTCCCCTGTTGTGGCATTAGATTGTAGTATGAGTCGGTTTAAAATCTCTTTTTGATCGTCGGTATCGAAACGATCAAGTGCATTTTGGAGTGAGGTGAGTTCATCAGCTTTTAGAGGAGTGTTTTTAAGAGCCTTAATATGGGTAAAGGTGTCGAAAACAATCCCCATATCACTCTCTAAATGCTCTTTCATGGTGATCAAAAGCTCTTTGAGATCGTTCTCGTTACGGGGAGATGATACGTTATCTAGCGTCTCTTGGTAAGTTGTGTAAAAAGCTCTGATTTCTGCGATAAGTGTATCAAATTCACGGTGTGTTTGTGTGATCGTCTCAGATGGCGGAGTTTGAGACGTTTTGAGGAGCATATCGATGTGTTGGAGTTTATCAAACAACGAAGTGGCGCCAATGTTTCCGCATAACCCTTTGAGCGTATGCGTCATTGGTTCGGCTTCACTGTTTTTCCCTTCACGGATGAGCTTTTCGATGACGGATAAATCATTATGATGCCCCTGTTCAAACATGAGAAGAATTTTTATGAAAAGTTTTTCATTCCCGAGCATCCGTCGTTTGACCCGTTCAATGTCGATCGATTTCAGAATCGAAAAATCGGTTGAATCGGTACGTATTTCCCTCACAATGGGGAGATCATCGGTAACAACCGTTTTGGATGGTATCCATTCGAGGAGGGTTTTAAACAAAATCGGAGGATCGATCGGTTTGATCACATAGGCATTCATCCCTGAACCAAGACTGCGTTCGATGTCGCTGCGAAGGGCATTTGCACTGAGTGCGATGATGGGAACACGTGCGTAATAATCATCCTCTAGTATCTCTTTGAGACGTCGTATCCGTTTGGTCGCTTCGATACCATCGAGATTAGGCATCTGAATATCCATCAGTACCGCATCGTAGCGGTTTGCTTTGATTTGTTCGATTGCTTCAAATCCATCGTGCGCCTCCTCGACGATCAACCCCTCACTGCGCAAAAGTTCTTCTGCAAATTCACGGTTGATTTCGTTGTCTTCAACGAGAAGGATGCGAGCACCGCTGATCGGTTTGAGAGAGAAGTTATCGGAGTATGTCTCTTTTCGGAGATGCTGATGGAACCCTAAAACCTGTAAAATAGTATCGAGCAGTGTGGAGGGAGAGATCGGTTTGATCAGTAGACCGTCCAGTGAGGCTTCTTGGACATTTTTAATCACCTCTTCACGTCCATACGCAGTAACGATCACAATTTTTGGTGCTTTATCGCCGAAACGTTGACGGATAATCTGTGAGGTTTCCAGACCATCCATATCAGGCATTTTCCAATCCATTAAAATCACATCATAAGGATATTTATCGAGTACTGATAACGCTTCTTCTCCATTACTAAGAGGATCACACTGGGCCCCGAGGGAGAGGACGGTTTTAGTGAGATAATCACGTGCCGAAGCGTTATCATCGACCACCATAACACGTACTTCGCTGAGCATTTTACCGACCGATTGAACCCGCTCATCAAACTCTTTTATTTCGGCTTCTGCAATTCCGAATTCAGCACTGAAACAAAATGTACTTCCTAATCCAGGGACACTATTTTCGATCCAGATACGGCCATTCATCATTTCAGAGAGTTTTTTACTAATAACCAGTCCCAAACCTGAACCCCCAAATCGACGTGTCATGCTCGAATCGGCTTGGGTAAACTCGCTAAAGAGTAGCGATTGCTGCTCTTCGTTCATTCCTATTCCGCTGTCTTGGATGCAAAATCGTAGCATGAGGGTATGCTCAGATTTTTCGATTACTCCTACCGAGAG
>JBFYRD010000269.1:0-7046 GCA_041302405.1 Sulfuricurvum sp. | reverse complement strand
CCCACCTCCAAGAAACTTTCTGATGCCAGAGCAGAGGGTAATGTCCCTAAAAGTCAGGACATAGCCGGAGTAATTGTTTTATTTGTCGCCATTTTGGCTTTGATCATGATGTTTACATTTATCGCTGAGCGGATGTTGGCGCTTACGCGTTATTATTTTTCCATATTGAACGAACCGGTAACGCGTGAGGGGATGATGGATCTTGCGTTTGTCACTTTTAAAGAGACATTGATGATGACGGTCCCTTTTGCCCTTATTATTGCGATTGCCGGAGTGGCCGGAAATGTTTCTCAATTTGGGTTTAATTTTACCACCAAACCTCTGGTTCCGAATTTTTCGAAATTGAATCCCATTAAAGGATTAGCCAATCTTTTTACACTTCAAAAAGCTCTAGAATCTCTTAAAATTACTTTTAAATCGTTGACAGCATTGGGAATAGGGCTGATATTTTTTTGGTATTTCATCGAAGAGCTGCCGACGGTCGCCCTGTTTACGTTGCAAGATCAAATGGGGTGGTTGCGGGATAAAGCGATTATCTTAGCTTCGGTCATGCTCGTGATTATCTTTATTTATGCCATTATCGATCTTTTCTTAACCCGTAAAAATTATTTTGATAAACTCAAAATGTCAAAGCAAGAGGTAAAAGATGAGATGAAAAATATGGAAGGGGATCCGCATATCAAGGCAAAAATTCGTCAAATTCAGTTTCAGGCTGCCAGAAAGCGGATGATGTCCTCGGTTCCTACTGCCGACGTGGTTATCACGAATCCGACCCATTATGCAGTAGCGATCGTCTATGATGAGACAAAACATAACGCTCCGGTTGTCGTGGCAAAAGGGGTCGATAATGTTGCTATTCAGATCAAAAAAATAGCCCGTGAAAATGGGGTTCATATTGTTCAAAATCCACCGCTTGCACGATCGTTGTACGCTGAGGTTGAAGTCGATCGAGCGATTCCGGATATGTTGTTTGCTGCTGTTGCGGAAGTATTGGCATACGTCTATAAAATGGGAAAAAAACGAAAGGAACATAGCTAATGGATCGCTGGTTTCAACTTTTTGCGGATAAAAAAATAATTGCCGGAATCTTTTTGTCCATTATGGTCATTTTAGGGGCACTTCTTTTTTATCTCGAAAAAAAGGTGACCTCCCAAACGCTTGAACGTCTTAGCGATCAACTCTCCACAGCACTCAATAATCAATTGGAAAAAGAGCACTCTACTGCATTGCGTTTTGCCCTTATTTTAGGACAAAATAGCGCATTAAGCGATGCCTTGGAACAAGAAGATGAGGATAAAGGTTTCGATATCCTCTCTGAAGTGATGGAGTCGATTAAACTGCATACCGATGTGTTAATTCGGTCTCAGATTATTACCGCTGATTATGTTATTTTTGCCCGCAGTTGGGATAACTCGTATGCAGGAATGCCTCTGGATTTTCACCGTCCCGATCTTCTCTATTTTCAAACCCATAAAAAGCCTCGTTCAGCGATAGAGGTGGGGCGAAAGCTGGGGGTAAAAGCGACCGTTCCGGTATACCATAATGAGAAAATGATCGGGTTTGTCGAAGTAGTCTCTTTTTTCGAGTCGACACAGGAATATTTTGATCGTTTGGGAATTGATATGTATATATTGATGGAGGATCGATTTTATGAAACGGCTGTTTTTATGCAGGAAAATCCTTCAATCGGAAAAGAGTACATTTTAGCCAATCCAAAATATACCCAAAGTGATTTGAAGCTTTTAAACGGGATTGATTTTAAAGCACTCAAAACGGCGCGTCTCCTTTTTAGCGGAGGGCGTTACCTCTTTTATGAACCGATGAAAAATGGAGAAGGGGAGACAATCGGAGCCTTTGTTTTTTCCCTCACCCAAAAACAGATAACGACGTATGCCCACTCAGATGAAGAGGATATTTCATTCCTAATCCATCTCTCTCGAAATGAGCTTTACAATATTACGGTTAAAAAAACACTCGAAGATGCACAGTTTCAAAGCGTTTATGACAAAGAACTGTTGTATTTAAAAGATGTGGTGGCCCCTGAAGATCGTGAGCTTTATTTGGAAGAGGCACGTGAGAGGCTGAATGCGTATTCTAAAGAAGAGCTGATCGGCATTATGCTCGATTATAAGGTGACCAATGAGATCAAAGGGGAGATCAGGTGAGAGTATTAATACTGGAAGATGAATACATGCTTCGTGTAAGCATCACAGAATTTTTAGAGGAATTGGGATTTGAAGTTAGCGGATTTTCTAATGGTGAGAAGGCATTCGATGCGATCTATGAGACCCATTTTGACCTCTATCTTTTGGATGTAAATGTTCCGGGGATGAATGGATTTGAGCTGTTGCGGACATTGCGTAAAGAGGGAAATAAAACTCCTGCCATTTTTCTCACCTCGATGGTCAATGTCAATGATTTGCAAGAGGGATATAAATCGGGGTGCTGCGACTATATTCGTAAACCGTTCGATCTCACCGAATTGCAGATACGAATCATGCACGCACTCAAAAGCTATTATCATGACGGTGAAAACAAAATTGATTTTGGTTCAGAACTCATTTATGATACTGAAAATTTTACCCTAACGCACGGCGGTGAGAACATTGCACTGAGTAAAACCGAAAAAGAGATTTTTACCGTCTTGCTCAAACATACGAACCAAATCGTATCGGTAGAGATGTTTCAAGATGAGATTTGGGGTGAATACGTTGATCCCGCCAATATCCGTGTACAGATTAACAATCTGCGTAAAAAACTCCCGCTAGAAATTATCCAAAACAGACGTGGGCAGGGATACATCATTGAACGATAATCGCTACGCCCTTAAAAACGCTTTTTTGTATACGATGCTGGTGGCAGTCTTGCTCCTTGTCCCTACCTATTTGTATGTTACCTATATGAAATATGTTTATGAGATTCAGTATGAGTTTAAACTAAAAAAGCAATCGCATCTTATCCTTCGAGCGATGGAAGAGTTTGATCCTAAAGAAAAAGAAGTTTTTGATTATCCGAGATTTCGCTCGTTTCAATCCGGTTTGTATGACATCCATTTTAATCCAATTTTTACCCTTGTAAAATCTGAAGTGAAGATGCAAAAAACAGGTTATTATATTGAAGAGGGGTATGCGTATCTGGTAGTTTCTCTCCCTGAGAGACGCTACTTTGATGCTTCCTATTTGGTGGTGGGCGGAGAAATTTCATATGCACGTATTTATCAGGACGTTGTCATGATTTTGCTCTCCATCGCCGCGCTCATCTTTGTTTTGTCTCTTTATTTTTTAGATCGTTTTGCTTTGCCGTTTCAGCGGATTAACCAGCGGTTGGATCAGTTTATAAAAGACTCGATGCATGAGATCAATACCCCGCTTTCTATTATCAACGTCAATATCGATCTCTACCATCGTGCCAATCCAACAAATAAATATTTACAGCGCATTAAGGCGGCGACCAAAACACTTGCGACACTCTATAACGATATGGATTACTTGATTAAAAATGAACGCTTGGCATTTGACTATGAGTCTATTAATATCAGTATGTACGTACAAGAGAGGTGTGATTATTTTCATGAAGTAGCTGCACTCAAAAATATCACCATTATCCCTCAGATTACCGAAAATATTATGATCTATTTTAATTCGACACAGTTGCAGCGCATTATCGATAACAATATTTCAAATGCGATTAAATATTCTCATGAAGAGGGAACCATTGAGGTGATCTTGGAAAAATTAGAGGATCATTGTACCCTACGTTTTCGAGATAATGGAGTCGGGATTGAAGACGTGAATCGTATTTTTGAGCGTTATTATCGTGAAAATAGGGATAAAGGGGGATTTGGGATCGGTCTTAATATCGTCAAATCGATTATCGACAAAGCGGGGATTGATCTTCAAATCGA
Organism: Sulfuricurvum sp.; assembly: GCA_041302405.1. Lineage (GTDB taxonomy): Bacteria > Campylobacterota > Campylobacteria > Campylobacterales > Sulfurimonadaceae > Sulfuricurvum. Next base: position 3,142 of record JBFYRD010000269.1, on the reverse strand, counting down.
CTCAATTTATGGAGAGGGAAGCACCTTCTCGTACACCTTTTACCCACCACTTTACACTATGATCTAAATTTTTATTTTTTTTTACATTAATTTTACACTCCTGTTCTACAATACTCCTCGAAATAAGAATTCAAGGAGAGCTAATGCGAAAAGTGATTATGCTAGGATTTGCGACTTTTTTAAGTGCAGCCGATTTATCGCAGGTGATCGAGACCCCTGATGCGACGGCCATTTTAAAAAAAGATGCCCTCCCGGTAGCGAAAGCGTACGTGATGCCAGAGGGGTGTGTCAGTAATGATCCTAAAGCGATTGCACGTGGAAGTTATATCTTTCATAACCTAAATGGTAAAGATGCAAAAGAAAATCCGCCGGAAGGGTTGACACGACTTCTTCCAAACGGAAAAGAGAAACAAATGGGCAACTGTGTTGCCTGTCATAACGTTGAGGGTGCAAAAGGATACGGAAATATCGGACCTGATTTGACGAAGTACAAAGAGCTTTACATGGACAGCGGCGTTCGAAACGCTCAGTTTATGTATCAAAAAATCGCTGATCCGCGTTTGGATAATCCAAAATCGGCAATGACGGTAAATCTGGCAAACGGTCTTATGAATGAGCGCGAAGTGTGTGATTTAGTATCGTACATCGTCGCAGATAAAAAATAAACAAAGGATACATTATGGAAAGAAGATCATTTTTAAAAGGTTTTGGAGCGGTAGCAGCATGTGCGGTAGCTCTTCCTCATGTTGCAAGTGCAGCAGAAGAGAAAAAAGCAACCGGTTCAATGGCGATGAATTTTGAAACGGCAGTAGCGGCGATTACCGGTGGTAAAGCGTTGGTCACTTCAGCAAAAGTAAAAATGGAAGCTCCTGAAATCGCAGAAAACGGTGCCGTTGTTCCGGTAAAAGTAACCGTAGAGAGCCCAATGAGCGCTAGTGATTATGTAAAAGCGATTCATATCCTCGCCTCTAAAAACGGAAACGTCCGTTGTGCGAATATCTATTTGACTCCGGCTAACGGTGAAGCGTTCTTTGGTACCCGTATAAAACTTGGCGGAACTCAAGATGTAGTAGCTATCGCTGAGATGAGTGACGGGTCATTCCTTACTGCTAAACAAAACGTAAAAGTAACCATCGGCGGATGCGGTTGATTTAAATTCAACGTCATAATCATAAACAACGAAATAATAAGGAAAACACTATGAAAACACTAATCAAAATTAAACCAAAAGATTACAAAGCAGGTGACATCGTAAAAATCGATTTTATGGCAATGCACCCGATGGAAACAGGAATGCGTAAAGATAAAGATACAGGAAATTTGATCCCTGCTAACTATATCGATGAAGTTAAATTTATGTTCAATGACACATTGATTACCAAAATGGTGATTTGGGAGTCATTGTCGGTGAATCCATTGATGTCTATCAGTTTTAAAGTTCCAAGTGCAGGAACTCTAAAAGTTATCGCTAAAGATAACAAAGGGCAAAGTGTCGAAACGACAAGCGCCATCAATCCAAAAGGATAAACCATGCGTACTTTATCAATTACGGCGGCGTTGATCTGTTTAGCCCTTTTGGGAACAGCAAACGCTGAAGAGAAACTCAGTATGTCCGATGCCGATAAAGCGATGTATGCGGAGCTTTTGGATAATAATCCGGCAGAGATGGAAGTCGCTGAGGGGGAGCAACTCTTTGGTGAACTGATCACAACAGCGGATTATGCCAAAATGTTGGGTGTTAAAGAGAAAGATCTTCCAAAGTTCATTGCCGGATTTCCTCGTTACTTAGAACCTGCTAAAAAAGTAGTGACATTGGCACAGAGCATCCAAATGGCAGCGGCGGCGAACTCCAAGCCGGTTCCAAAGCTTGAGAGTAAAGAGATGGTCAAAATGTCTGCGTATGTGAAATCAATCGCAAATGGGCAAAAAACTTCTATTGATGTTAAAGCAAACAAGCACATGGTTGAGATGATGAAACTCGGTCAGCAAGTGTTTGAAGAGCGTCGCGGCGGTCGCGGACTTTCATGTAACAACTGTCACAGTGCCGATATCGTAGGTCAGCGTCTTCGTATGCAGCCGCTTCCGGATTTAGGGGCAAAAGAGACAGCTGCGGCGGGAACATGGCCGGCATACCGTATGACTCAAAGTCAAATGGTAACGTTGGATAAACGGATGCAGCAATGTATGAAAAATGCTCTTTTAGCGGAAATTCCACTCGGCTCAAAAGAGATTGTAGCGTTGGAAGTATACGTGACGAATAAAACCAAGGGGAACAACATTAGCGTCCCTAGCGTAAAACGTTAAGGACTGAATTATGGATTTATCACGAAGAGACTTTTTCCATATCGCGGCGGCGTTGGGGATCGGATTACCTGCAGTTGCTTCAGCTGCAGGAGGTCCAAAGCGTGCTGATGAGGTAGGGCTAAAAGATATTTATGGTTTCAATGCCAAAGGGAACGTGACGATTTTACATATCTGTGATATGCACGCTCACATTAAACCGTTGTACTGGAGAGAGCCATCGACACTTATTTCTGCTCCAAATCTCACCGGAACTCCGGGCTTTTTGTGTGGCGAGTCATTTTTGAAGCATTACGGGATGAAGGGCAAGACTCTTGATGCCTATTTTGATACGTTTATGAATTTCGACTCTCTTGCCCATAAATTTGGGAAAATGGGGGGGATTTCGCACATGAAAACACTCATCAACCATATCAAAAAAGAGCGCGGAGCCGATAATGTGATGCTTCTCGACTCAGGAGATACGTGGCAGGGGACGGGCGTTGCCCTCAAAACCGGTGGGGAAGCGATTGTTAAAGCGCAAAACTATCTTGGGGTTGACGTTATGGTCGGTCACTGGGAGTTTACTTATGGTAAAACTCGGGTCAAAGAACTGATCGAGATGCTCAACGCAAAATTTGTCTCTCAAAATGTCGTCGGTGATGATTCGTTTGCCGATGATTTCGAAGAGCTTATTTTTGAACCGTATACAATTATGGAACGCGGCTGTGCGAAAATTGGTATTATCGGTCAATCGTTTCCCTTTACCTCGACCGCGAACCCGAAAGAGTTTACCCAAGGGTGGAGTTTCGGTTTACGTTTAGATACTCTCCAAACGTATGTCGATAAACTTCGCAAAGAG
>JBFYRD010000268.1:0-3385 GCA_041302405.1 Sulfuricurvum sp. | reverse complement strand
AAAAGCGATCTTTCCGGACGGATAATCTATGCCAACGATAATTTTTGTTCTATCAGCGGCTACAGTCGTGAAGAGCTGATCGGAAAATCCCATAATATCGTCCGACATCCGGAAGTACCGTCGTCTTTCTACACAGAGATGTGGGATACCATCAATGATAAACGGACATGGAAAGGTGTCGTGAAAAATCTTACCAAAGAGGGAAAAGTTTACGTTGTCGATGCTGTTGTCAACCCTATTTTAAATACTCAAGACGAGATTATCGAATACATCAGCCTTCGAAAAGATATCACCCCTCTGATCGAATTAAAAGAGGAGATCGAAGCAACCCAAAAAGAGTTGATTTTGATGCTCGGAAATGTTGGTGAAAATCGCTCAAAAGAGACGGCAGCCCATGTTCGCCGTGTCGCTGAATACGCAAAAATTCTTGCCGGTGCCTATGGGTTAAGTGCTTCAGAATGCGATACTCTGTGGGCTACCGCCACCATGCACGATATCGGCAAGGTCGGTATCCCCGATTATATTTTGAACAAACCGGATAAATTAACCCAAGAAGAGTTTGAGATTATGAAAACGCATGCCGAAACCGGCTATTCCTTTTTCAAAAATTCTTCACGTCCTTTGTTGCAAGCGGCGGCGATCGTTGCCCATGAACATCATGAGCGATGGGACGGCTTTGGGTATCCAAGAGGCATCGCCGGAGAAGATATCCACATATACGGACGGATTACGGCAATCGCTGATGTATTCGATGCACTAGGAACCAAAAGGATTTATAAACGGGGTTGGAATACTGATGAAATAGTAAATTATTTCAAAGAACAAAGCGGCAAACAGTTTGAACCCAGACTGGTAGAGCTCCTCTTAGAAAATGTGGATAAATTTTTAACCATTAATGAAACATATCAAGATACTATAGAATAGGGACTAATGAAAAAAATAATTCGACAAATAATTACCAATGCCTATGTTACCATCAGTACAGATATACTGGTGAGCGGAGAGAGGGTCCCGTTTGATATTCATATCAAACGTTATAATGATTACGTTGTCATCATTGAAGCCGGGACAATGCTAAATGAGACTCTCATAAAACAATTGATGAAACAAGATCAAATCTTTGTCTCTAAAAAGTATTCTAATGAATTAAACGATTATTGTTCACTTCACGGTACGATCACCCTTTCAGAAGATACTGAAGATAGTATTGATCCGATATCCCAAGCATTATCGATCAAAGAAAAAAATTCTCTTATTGATACTTTGGAAGAAAAACTCTTATTTGTCTATTCGACCTGTGCAACAATGATGCGCCATTTTTTCGATAGAGATGATGAAAAACTCGATCATGAAGCCTTAAATCGATGCGCTACAGAGATTGTTGATACGATTCATACCGACGTTAATGTCATGCCTTTAATTCTGCGAATACTGCCAGAAGAATATTCTGTCCATCATCACAGTACGAATGTCGCTCTATTTGCATCTATCATAGGAAAAACAGTTAAGATGAATCGTAAGGAATTAATTGAAATGACGTACGCAGGATTGATTCATGACATCGGCAAGAAACGAATCGATGAGAACATCCTCCATAAGCCTTCCCATTTAGAAGAACATGAATTCGCAATTATCAAAAATCATTCATTAAATGGGTATGAAATTTTAAAAATGAACGGGATAGTAGCCGAAAATATTTTAAAAGGGGTCAAGCATCACCACGAAAAACTCGACGGTACCGGCTATCCTGACGGGCTTCGTGGAAAAATGATCCCTCAAGTTGCCCGTATTCTCAGTATGTGTGATGTCTTTGATGCATTAACGACCAACCGAAGTTTTCGCTCAGCTTATAGCAGTTTTGAAGCATTGCACATGATGAAACGTGAGATGAGCAACCAGTTTGATGAGCGTTTTATCGATACGTTTATTAAAATACATCGATAAAATTATCCTTTAGTTCACAACGAAAATGCATAGATATTCTCAAACTTGACGTTTCGAGATTCACCATAGCACATATGGATAAAAGTCCCTTTTTGAAGAAAATGGTATTTTTCAAACAAAGAAACCGCATTGCTGTTTCCCAGTGGTACATCGGCGAGCACTTTTTTCAACCCTCTAAAATACAAAACGCCCTGCATCATTTTTTCCGCTTCCTCTTCAAACCCCGGTTTGCATTGCCATGGACCCAAATAGACACCGCGTGCATTGATTACACTCGAGTGTTGAAAAGAGTTCGGGAGGGCAAATTTAAGGGAGCTGTTGCGTTCCATCTCATCGAGCATAAATGCCATTCGATTTTCACCAAACGTCTCCATATCGATACGGCGAATCATCGCATCAAAATTTCCACCATCGAGCTCTTTTGCCTGAGCGTTCGTAAAACTAAACGGCGGTACTTTTCCGACATTGAGGAAACGTCCTACTTCCATCACACTGTTAAAACCGCTTTGCTCAAAAAAACTTTTTAACTGAGGATTAGCATGGAGATAGAGGGAGGGATGTTCATCTTTGAGCACGCCAAAAAGGGTATTAAACAACCGTCGGCCAATCCCCTGCTTTTGATAGCTAGGTTTCACCATAAAATATTTGATCATCGCCGAGGTCTCAAATTCGATCGCCATCACTGCACCGACTAGCACTCCATCGTCATACGCACCGTAACATAAATGGGGTGCATGCATCATCATGAGTTTGACATGATAACCATCCAGCAACCACCCAGTCTCTTCGGCGATTTTAATCAGTTCAGGCACATCCGCAAATTTTAGCCACCCTATATACATGCTGCTTCCTGATAGAGGGATTTGAGTTCACTGATATCGAGCACCCGTTTACGGGAGGTGACGATTTCACGAATTTTCGGGAGCATATCACGAAGAATACTGTTCTCAGCACTGATCCCCATACGTGCTAAATGGTAGCGGATCGTTGCGCTTCCTGAGTGTTTACCGATAGGATACGAGCTCTCTAATCCTACCTCTTCGGCTTCATAAGGCTCATACGCATGGGAATCTTTCATCATCCCGCTTGCGTGTATACCGCTCTCATGGGCGAATATCCGCTCACCCACGACAGGTGCATTGGTGGCGAGTGACATGTTAGCCGCACGTGCTACGGTATGAACTAAATCGCGTATGAGAAGAGGATCGATGGAACGTTTTTCACCATAGAGGTGCTTTAGTGCCATCAATATCTGCTCAAACGATGCATTACCTGCCCGTTCACCCAACCCGATCACCGTAGTGTTCATACTGATCGCCCCCGCGTCAATACCGCTGAGGGCGTTTGCATTTGCCAGACCAAAATCGTTATGGGTATGCATTTCGATAGGGAGAAGATTAAGATCGCATAAGGATTTTATTTCATTAAAGGTTTGTGTCGG
>JBFYRD010000267.1:0-4503 GCA_041302405.1 Sulfuricurvum sp. | reverse complement strand
AAAGTCCCATCAGTTTTGCCGGTTTGAGATTTGCAACAACACATACTTGTGTATTAATCAACGATTCGGCGCTGTAGTATTCACGAATTCCGGCGACGATTTGGCGTGGAGTCTCTTCACCGAGGTCAACTTTGAGTTTGAGGAGTTTTGAGCTTTTAGGTACCTCTTCGGCATCCAGAACGGTTCCGATTTTGATCGACGTTTGGAAAAACTGATCGATGGTGATTAATCCATCTTCGGAAACAGTCGTCTCTTTTTTATCTTCCATTTTTACTTTTGGTTCTGTTTTTGGTGCTTCATCAATCATCGCTTTGGGAGCTTCTTGCATCAATGGCTCATCAACACGAGGGAAAAGAGGGGGAATTTTTTTGATCGTAAAGACTTCAAGAAGCCCTTTGTTGAGAATGAGATGCGTGTAACTCTCTGTTGTGATCTCAAACCCGAGTGCATCGGCAATTTTTGCTGTGGTACTCGGCATGATAGAGTGAAGCATTACCGATGCTTTTGCCAAGAGATTAGCTACCAATGCAACCGTAGCGAGTGCCTCATCATTGCGACCCTCTTTTATTTTAACCCACGGAGCATGCTCTTCGATCGCTTTATTACCGATACTGAACACTTTCCAAAGCTCTTCGAGATAACGGTGAAGCTGTAACTCACCCAAATAGGTTTCGAGTGAATCTAAGATCGCATGAGCATCGTGCAACTCTTTAGTGTGATATTTTTCAACATCAACGCTATCAATTACAAAGTCGGAGTATTTTTCGCTCATTCCGATGATACGATTCAAAAGGTTCCCTAAATCGTTAGAGAGGTCAGAATTCATACGGTCGATCAATGCACGCTGAGAGAAATCACCGTCTTGTCCGAATGGAACTTCACGCATCATGAAATAGCGGAAATTTTCAACACCGTAGTGTTTAGAAACTTCTCTCGGGTCAACGACATTTCCTTTTGATTTCGACATTTTCTCGCCATCACGCGTCCACCATCCGTGCGCACCGATATGTTTCGGTAACGGCAATCCAAGACTCATCAAAAATGCGGGCCAATAGATGGCATGAAAACGGAGGATATCTTTACCTACTAGTTGCGTAGTTGCAGGCCAAAAGCCCATTTTTGCTTCGTCTGAGCCATATCCGAGAGCCGTGACGTAGTTCATCAGAGCATCAAGCCAAACATACATAACGTGTTTAGGCTCATTCAACGACTCAGGCAAATGGACACCCCAGCTAAAACTGGTTCGGGTAACGGAGAGATCATTCAATCCACCCTTTACAAAGCTAATTACTTCGTTGCGGCGTGATTTTGGAAGAATAAACTCAGGGTGCGCTTCATAATATTCTAACAATGGTTTTTCGTATTTGGAAAGACGGAAAAAATAGCTCTCTTCTTTTAGGATAGTGGTGGCTCTGCCACAGTCAGGACAGCATCCGCCATCCATGAGCTGAGACTCAGGAAAAAAAGTCTCACAGCTTACACAATAGTTCCCCTCATAAAAGTCTTTATAAATATCGCCGTTATCAAACATTTTGGCAAATGCAGCTTGAACCCCTTGTTTATGGGTTTCATCCGTAGTACGGATAAATTGATCATAACTAATATTAAATTCATCCCACAAGTTACGAAATGTCGCACTGATCTCATCCGCAAATTGCTGAGTCGGTTTTTCCAATTTTTTTGCTGCTTCTTCAATTTTTTGACCGTGTTCATCCGTTCCGGTCAGAAAATAGGTCTCATTGCCAATCAAGCGTGAATTACGTGCGAGGGTATCGGCGATAAAAGTCGTGTAAGCATGACCAATATGCGCTTCACCGTTTACATAATAAATGGGTGTTGTAATGTAATTTTTCATAGTATTTTCTATCCTTATCAAAATTCAATTGTATTATTAAAAATCAAACCCGCCGGTTTCACCCTTGGACATACTCTCATAGACGCTTCGAATGTATTTGGTTCGGGTTTCACATCCGATACATTTTTCACACACGTAACAACTATCTATTCCATGCTCTTGTTGACATTCTTGCAGAATCTTTAACGCATCATCCAATCGTTTTTCGTACTCACTGTTGTCCTGCATAGACGCTCATAACCTCATTGATTTCATCAATAGAACCAAAGAAACACGGGCTGGTATCATGAACGTTACGCGGTTCTTTTTCCAATACACGTGCTGTACCATCGACTGCTTTCCCACCCGCTTTTTCAAAGATAAAGGCAAAAGGGAATACTTCAAACAACATACGCAATTTCCCCTCAGGTTTATCGGTTGCACCAGGATAGCTGAACAATCCGCCCCCTTTTAGGAGAATTTGGTGCAAATCAGGAACCATTCCGCCGGAGTAGCGAAGGCGATAGCCTTGAGTAAAAAATGTATCGATCATCGTTTTGTGATACGGTGCCCAAAACTGTTGAGTACCGCCGGGAGCCATAATTTTCCCTTTTTGATTCAAGTGGATGTGTTTTACAAATTCAAACTCACCTGCTTGGAGAAGATAGAGAGATACATTTTTTTCATCCGCATAAACCAGTTCAACACGAGGGCCATAAACAACGTAGCAGCTTGCAACCATTTTAGTCGGTGTAAATGCTCCATCATAGATCCCAAAAATCGATCCGACACTGAGATTAACATCAACCAAAGATGAACCATCCAAAGGATCAAAGGCAATAAAATAGCGGCCGTTTTCATTGAGCAGCATAGGGTGTTCTTTCTCTTCACTTGCTATGGTGTGAACACTTCCTATGTGACTAAGTTCTTCTTCGATAATCAAATCACTTTGGATATCAAGTTGGAGTTGGGTTTCACCGGAGCTGTTTTGTTCTTGGGAGTAGCCGATGTCTTTGACATCAATTGCGTTTTTAATCCGTATAGCACTTCTTTGGATCGCTTCTAATATAACATTCATTCCATAACCTTTGCGTGAGCTAAAATCCACTCGATCACATGATCGGGGTTGTTGAGATCGAGTACGTCTATTCCATAAGGAATAGTATAATTGGCGGTATCGATACTCTCATCGATTGCCAATGCATTCATGTAGGGGAAATAATCGGTATCGATAGCGTTTCTAAAGATACTGATACGTGGAAGAGGGAGATTTTTTAACCCTTCAACAAGTAAAATGTCAAATTCCCCAAATAGAGCTACTAATTCATCGAGTTCTTTGTGGCGTTGTGAAAAATAAGTGGTACGGGTAGGGGAGGTGACGATAACCTCGGCTCCCGTATCGCTGAATTTATAACTGTCTTTTCCCGGCACATCAAACTGGGCTTTGTCTTTTGGGTCGTTTTTGATAATCGCAACCTCTAAATGGTGCTCATGGATCAATTTACGGGCCACTTTTAAGATCAAAGTTGTTTTACCGCTATTAGAAGGACCTGTAAATGCAACCGCTAAACGTTTTTTCAAATAAATAGCCCTCTTGTAAAATTAGAGATATTATAGTCTAGGTTCATTTTAAACTTTCTAAAGAGATCAACAATTTTCACGATTGATTGTAAAGGCGATATAAGGTAAAGTTGTTTTAAAGTATTTAACAGCTGTATAGGCTGGATTTAAGGAATATAAATGTTATTGAAAATAGCCATCTTTTTGATGATAATGACAGGATTGATGGCCGCTGAATCTATTGCGTTTGTTAAAAGCAGCAAAGGGGAGTGTACTCTTAAGAGAGAAAATACAACCCGTATGTTGAGTAAAGGGGAAAAACTTTATGAACATGATCTCATCCAAACGGGATCAAAAGCTAGCATAGGTATCTCATTTAATGATGGAACACGTATCGCATTAGGATCTAACACTTTGTTTAGTATTGATGAGTATTTATTTGAACCTTCGAAAAGAGATTTTCGGATGGATCTTACTCTAAAAAAGGGAACGGCTGTTTTTGAATCTGGAAAAATAGGGAAATTAGCACCTGAAAAAGTAAAGTTTAAAGTGCCTCAAGGGGTTGTCGGGATTCGTGGTACTAAATTTGTTGTTGAGGCCGAATAATGGAAGTTTTTTTAATTTGCAGTGCACTAATCTTGTCCCTCCCGTTTTTAAATTCTGTTCCTGAAACTACCGTCATACTTCTGGATAACAACGCAACCCATAACACCATTGATATTACAACAAAAGCAGGGAAGGTCAGCATTGATCACCCCTATTATCTGACAACTTTAATCTCTCCCGATAAAGCTCCTACACGTATAGAACAGATCAATAAAGATACGGTTTTGGAAAAATATGCTGATGTGCTCGATGCTCTTCCTCGAAAACCGATATCACTGCTATTTCATTTTGAACAGGGAACATCAGAAATAACACAATCATCTAAAGAACAAGTAGTCGAGTTGATCAAAATTGTCTTTGAAAATGAACCTGCTTCACTCGATATTATTGGACATTCTGATCGAGCTGGTGATGCCGATGAAAATTATGAACTGGCTCTTGAACGTGCCCGTGAAGTTGAGCGTTTCTTACGTGAGGCACATGTCAATATGGAACGTATTCAT
>JBFYRD010000266.1:0-4295 GCA_041302405.1 Sulfuricurvum sp. | reverse complement strand
TTGAATCCAAACCGCATGAGTCACTGTTTGAATCAACGTTTGAGAAAGTAAAAGGGTGGTTTAAATAAATTCGTCATTCCGTACTTGATACGGAATCTAAGATGAATGGATCCCGAATCTTTGATTCGGGATGAGAAGAAATTTTACTTTGTACTTCGTTTCGGATATGCCATCGCAATGATGAGAGCGATTATCGCATAAGTCCAAGGTACAAAATCAGGTACAGGAACGGGATCCCCTTTTGCGTATGAATGAAGACCTGCAAGATAGTAGTTTACCCCGAAATAAGTCATCAATACCGACGTAAACGCCAAGAGAGAGACAACACTAAAGATATAGTCGCTGTACGCCCCTTTTATCATACGCAAGTGAATAACGACTGCATAGACAAGGATCGTTACCAATGCCCATGTCTCTTTAGGATCCCATCCCCAATAGCGTCCCCAACTCTCATTCGCCCAAACTCCGCCGAGGAAGTTTCCGACAGTGAGGAGAACTAAACCGATGATTAGACTCATCTCATTAATCGCATTAAGTTCTTTGATCGCAAGATTTAAACGATTAGAGTTCGCTGAACTTTTAAGAATGAAGAGCGTGAGAGTAATCATCCCAAGCAGTGCTCCAAGCCCAAGGAAACCGTAACTCGCCGTAATCATCGATACGTGGATGCTGAGCCAGTAAGATTGAAGAACCGGAACAAGGTTGGTCACCTGCGGATCCATCCAGTTGAGATGGGCAACAAAGAGGATAAGCCCCGTCATAATCGCCGTCGCCGCCATCGTCATTACTGAACGGCTTGAGAAGATAAATCCGGCCAATACACTCGCCCATCCGATATAGATCATAGATTCATAGCCGTTTGACCACGGTGCATGTCCTGAGATGTACCAACGCATCGCAAGCCCTGCCGTATGTGCGACAAAGAAAAGGACAAGAAGAGCGAAAGAGACTTTGCTCAACCACTCCGCACGAATAGCGGGCTTAATAATTTTGATGAAAGACAAGATCAATAACGTAAATCCGACCACGAAATATAAAGGCCATAACTGCTCAAAAATATTGGCTTTGTTATAAAGGATCTCTACTTTTACTTTTGTGTCACTTGGATAAACACTTGCCCCTACGAAACGTTGGTATTTGTCGATACGTGCTAACGCTTCATCCGCTTTTGTCCAATCACCGCTTTTCATCGCTTCATCGATTGAACCGAAATAGCCGATAGCTAAAAGACGGACGATTTCAGATTCTTTAGGGCTCAGATTTTGCAACGCTTCGATGGTTGCATCCCATTTATAGTTTTTATCGTTTGGCTTCGGCCACATACGGACCAACGAACCGGTATAGACCATGTAGGCGACGTTTACCCGTTCATCAACACTAAGCAATGCTTTATCAAATTTATCCCGTTTACCGGGTGCTTTACGATTCGCTTCATCAACCAACTGAGCCAGTTTGTATCCTGCGATTTCATCCGGTGCTTCAAAAAACTGTGAAAATGCGGCTGTTTTGGCAGTTTCTGGGAGACCGATCAGTTTGTTAACCTCTTTGTCTCCCGTACGGATGATTGCGATTTCACGCCACGAATCGGGACGAAGCATCATCCCTAACACAACTTGATTCGATGTCAAACCTAAAAAAGTGTCGTTACGGTTGAGTTTTGCCAAAATCTCGTGTGACAACGTATCCATTGGCTTCATTCGTCCACTGGCATCTTGGACGATAAGATGACCAAATTTATCGGCATGAGCTTTATCGAACCCTTTTGCTACTTTGATAACAGGATTTTCTTCATCCGCAGCGACTGCATTTGTCGAATTAAACATCACCAAGAATGCTACGGCTAAAGCCGCAACACTACTTTTTGCTTTAATCGATTTAAGCTTCTCACCCAAAGCGGCAAAACGGCCATTTTTCACGATTAATACTCCAAACATTCCGATAGAGAGCAACAAGTACCCAATATAAGTAATAAGTGTACCAGGATCACGATTGACTGAAAGAACCGTTCCTAGCTCATCCTGATCGAATGAAGATTGGAAAAAGCGGTATCCTTGATAATCGAGAATATGATTCATGTAGATGCGAAAATCAAATTTCTCCTGATTTTTCGGATCAAGAAGTGTCACTTCACTCGCATACGAGGCAGGTGACATCGATCCTGGATAACGTTCTAGCTCAAAATCGCGTAAACCAATAGCAAACGGTAGCTTACGCTCAATCGAACCATACGATACTTCAACACTCATATCACCCAACACGATTTTTTTAGCTTCACCGACCTCACCTACAGAACCTAGCACTACTTCTGTCGCTTTTTTATCACCGCTTGTGAAATTAAGCGTTAGGGCATCGTGCAAACCTTGTTGCATCATAGGCCCTTTTTTCTCTTTGGTCGAAACAGAGACCAGTTTCATCGATGCTTTCGGGATAAAATCACGAAGAACAAACCCGCTTTGTGTACTTTGAAACAACGTACGTTTAGTTATCTCATGTTTTCCAGAGGCGATCGTAGCCGTTTTTTGAGTATCCATACTCAACGTTGCGAGCGTTGCAGTGGTACTCATGTAGGGTTTATCCCCCTCAACGCTCAAAGCAATAATCGGTTTATCAAAGGTTTTCTTCGAATCAAAATCGATCACCACATCATTAGCTTCAACAAATTCGCCCTGTTTGAGAGATACTTGCTGTGCCCCCTGCGCTCCGGTAACCATCAGCGTGAAGAGAGGAGAGCCTTTCGGATCAGCAACCGCTTCATAACTAGCATCGCTCATGTAGCTATCGAGGTTCACATGGATTTGCTTACCTTCAACTTCTAACGTCCGCTCAAAACTATTTGAAGTGCGTTTAGAAAGAAAAAGTGCTTCTTTAAAGTCGTATGTTTTATCTCCATGTGTCACTTTAAACGTGACGTAAGGCTCAGCACTCACAATCACATCACTGCTTTCTCCCTCGCGGATATGCATCATCCCCTCGAATCCCATATAGCGTGTTACTGCTGCACCGACGAGAATAATTAAAAATGCAACGTGAAATGTAAAAACCAGCCATTTTCCTTTGCGTGCCATCTTGAAATTAATAATATTGAGGGTTAAATTAATCGCCAATAATCCAAGAAGGATTTCAAACCAACGTGCGTTATAAATATCCGCTTTTGCGGTCATCGAACCATAATCATTTTCGATAAACGTTGCATAGCCGATAGCAACGGCAAAAATGAGCATAAGTGCTGCCATGGTTTTCATGGAGCTTAGAAGTGATAGAACTTTGTTCATGTTTAACCTATGTGAAAAATATAACGCAATTGTAGTGAGTGTTGGGTAAATGTTTGTTAATTTATTATTAACAATCACACCCCTTCAAGAATCATCGCTTCCGCCACCCGTTTAAACGCAGCAATATTCGCCCCATCGACGAAATTACGCTCCACTCCGTACTCTTTAGCGGTCAGAGCAATCCGTTTATAAATCTGACGCATCAGCTCATCGAGTTTGCGATCCACTTTATCGAAATCCCATTTCTCCATCGAGGCATTTTGAGACATCTCGAACTCACTCACGGCAACTCCTCCGGCGTTGGAGGCTTTTCCGGGGGCAAAGAGAACTCCTTCTTGTTGAAGCAGTGCAATCGCATCAGGTTCAGTCGGCATATTTGCCCCCTCCACTACGGCAACACATCCGTTTTCGATCAGTTTTTGAGCATCCTTGAGGGTAAGCTCGTTTTGTGTAGCACACGGAAATGCCGCAAAACAAGGGATCTGCCAGATTGCATGAGCGTTTTGGGGATACTGTGATTTAGTGGTATAGATCGATCCAGGGACACGAGCAGCATATTCGACAAGCGAAAGACGTTTTCCCCCCTCTTTGAGTTCGCGTATCGTGTGCAAATCAACACCTCTAGGATCGTAAATAGCTCCATCACTGTCACTACAGGTTACCACCAAAGCACCCAATTGCTGAAGTTTCTCGATCGTATGAATCGCGACGTTCCCCGCTCCGCTCACCGTACACACTTTACCTTCTAACGACTCTTGCAACTCTTGGAAGAGCATCTCACGGGCAAAATAGACCGCTCCATACCCCGTCGCTTGAGGACGCATCAGTGATCCGCCGAACGTGTAGGGTTTTCCGCTGAGCACCCCATCATATTGATGAGTGATCCGTTTATACTCTCCGAACAGATAGCCAATCTCTCTGGCACCAACGCCGATATCCCCTGCGGGAACATCGACCCGCGCACCGATATAGGGATAAAGCTCACGCATAAATGCACGGCAAAAGCGCATGATCTCAAAATCG
>JBFYRD010000264.1:0-3432 GCA_041302405.1 Sulfuricurvum sp. | reverse complement strand
CCCTTTCTCAAGCCTACCTCGTCGAATACAGCCTCAAAATCGAGAGCTATTCTTCAAATAACCTTCAAGCCCAAAGTGCTCCGTTTGATCTAGAAAAAGTCAAAGATATGTTGAGTTCAATCGATTTTGAAGCGATCGGTTACAGCGGTAAAGCAATCGCCGATATGAATCCCGAGGAAGCCAAAGCATTAGTGAGTGAAGAGGGGTTTTTCGGTGTTACTCAAACCTCTGAGCGTTTAGCTGATTTTGTTCTTATGGGAGGCGGAGATGATGTTGAGCGACTCAAAGCGGGTCGTGAGGGGATTATTACCGGATTCAATGAAGCTGAAAAAATGTGGGGAGAGAAACTCCCCGATATCTCCTATGAGACACTCGAGAAAGCACTCGCTAAAATCGATGAGAAAATCAGTGCTTTAGGCGGAAGTGTGCTCGATACGACAGCGTAAATTATTGCGCTGTTCTACAATGTGGACATGTTTTTGCCGCGACCGGGATCTCCATCGCACACTCGGGGCACACTTTGGTTGTTGGAGCCGCTACTTCAGCTGCTGGTTCTGCCGCTTTTAGTTTATTATATGCTTTCACCATCATAAACATTACCCATCCTAAAATCAAAAATGAGATCGTATCGTTAATAAATACACCCAATTTGATAGCAGGAGCACCTGCAGCATCCAAAGCTGCCAATGAAACATATTCTTTTCCATCCAACGCAATAAACAATGATGAGAAATCTACGCCACCCATCAGCAATCCTATCGGAGGCATAATGATATTGGCAACCAATGATTTGACGACGGTGGCGAATGCTGCACCGAAAATAAAACCGACAGCCATATCGACAACATTTCCTGTAATGAGAAATTGTTTAAACTCTTTGAGCATAGGAAACCCCTTTTTCATTTGTATGATGAAGATTTTAGCATACAAATGTGAGTACAATGTATTTCTACTACGAGATAATGTTCCATTTTTCCACATAAGCAGACTAAATACAAACGGTTTTACTTGATCTCTTGGGGTATTAACATTTTTTTGTAATGATACAAGAATGATGTACCGATATTTTATTTTTTTGCTCTTTTTATTCACGTTTATCGCCCATGCCGAATTCGATAGAGAGGGGATTGATAAACTCAACGTCGAAGCACTTTTGGTTAAAGAACTTGTCACCGGAGAGATCATCTACTCAAAAGAAGCGCTCAAAGAAGTAAAACCCGCCAGCCTCACCAAAATCATGACGGCAATGTTGGCAATCGAACAGGGAAATTTAAATCGTTCTGTTACGATTACCACTGAAATGATTGGGGTAGAACCGACCAAAGCCGGATACAAAGAGGGAGAGATAATCCGACTAGAAGACCTGATCAAAGCGGCCATGATCAAATCGGACAATGATGCCGCCATGGCGATCGCTATCGCCATAGGAGGAGATCTCGATACCTTTGTACAGATGATGAATCTCAAAGCGGAGCAAATCGGAATGGGCAATACCCACTTTAGCAACCCTTGCGGCTTTGATATTGGGAACCATCATTCAACTCCAGCCGATCTTTTGCGACTTGCTGAATACGCCATTCAAAATTCTCTTTTCAACGAAATTACCCGACAAAATCAACATATTTATTATTCGCTTAATACCAATCGTAAATTTGTAGCAAAAACGCATAATCATCTTCTCAATCGTTATGAGTACGCCGTCGGGATCAAAACGGGTTATACCTCTAAAGCGGGACCGTGTCTCATCGCACGAGCAAAGAAAAATGGAAACGATTGTTTGATTGTGATGCTTAATTCTAAAGTCAACCGCTGGAGTGTAGCCCAACAAATTTTTGAGCAAGTCTTTTTACTGCCAGTTATAGAATACTGGGATAACGTCTGACGCCCCTCTCTTAAAGAGGAGCCTTTGTTATTTTCGAGAGTTCTGTATTAGAGTCAAAAATCTTGGAACGAATCCCCTCTACTCCAAAACTTTCCAATCGTGCGGTGTGCATCGTCAAATAAGCTTTTGCCGATTTTTCGTCTTCAAAAAGATAAATTCCACCCGCTTCATTCGTTTGGCGATTCTCGGTCCAAATCTTCCAAATCAGTCCCGGCTCTTGTGCTATCGATTCGGCTAAGCCGCTAAACGCTTCAGCCATCTCTGCTCCAAATGGACCATTGTAGGGAAAATCAATTTGTAACAATACACCCATACTGTACTCCTTAATGATAGGGGATAAATGCATATCCGCTGTTTTGTAGTTCAATCACCCGTGTAATCGAATTACGGACACTTCCAATATATTCGGGTAAATCTGATGTTTCGATTCCGAATCGTTCCATCGCTATTTCACAGGCTTCAATCTTAACACCGTATTGATGATGCAAAGTTTTCAGCCGCTGTGAAATCCCTTTTTTCACCTCATCATCACCAATCTCTTCGGTAATGATCGGAGTACACCCAGAATGAATTGTCAGAACAAACGCATACGGAATCTTTTTAGCCTTTAACTCTTTGGCACTCTCTTCGATCAAAAACATACGTGATGCAATGAATTTCGGATCTTTAGCGGCACAATCAAAAACAGCTTTGGTCATTTCAGCACCGAAAAGAAAAGATGCTGTAATCCCAAGGCCAATCAAAATTTTCTTCATCTACACCTCCTATTTCGATCATTTCTAGGTAGTATAATCTCCTCACCCTTAAACCTCTACAAGTTCCCATCCGCTATAATTGCTTCATGAATAATGAGCGCTTAACTTTCAATATCGATCCCACGCCGACGTTACCAACACGCCAGTGCAGACTCTTTGCACGGATGATGGGATATGCTTTGAGCTATGGGAACTATCTCATCGCCGCTTTTATCTGGTGGCAAAGCGATTGGTTCATCGCCATCGGAGCGCTATTGCTCGGTTTTATCGTCTTTGGGATTATCCGAAGTAAACTCCGTAACGACTCCATCCCGCCCGCTCAGCGCGAAACTCCCTATACAGATTACGCTATCGCAACATGGTATCTATCACGCAATACCTGCATTACTCTCCCTAAGGAATAATATTTATGGCACTTGTCGATCTTCTCAATGTATCCAAACACTACGAAGCCCAAAAAATTTTAGAGAACATCAACTTCCATATCGATGAGGGGGAGCGAGTCGTTATCGTCGGCAAAAATGGTAGCGGTAAATCTACCCTCATGAAAATTGTCCACGGTTCTCTCGATGCCGATGAGGGGGAACGGATCAACCGTCAGGGAATCGAGATCAAAATGCTCTCCCAAGTCCCCGCATTCGATCCCTCTCATAATGTCCGTGAAGCGATCGAAGCGGGTTTAGGGGAACTTCGGACGGCAAAAGTCCGTTTTGATGAGATCTCAGCCCTCCTCGCTGAGCAATTTGATAATGAAGCACTCTTACAAGAGCAATCCCGTCTCACCACCTTTCTCGA
>JBFYRD010000261.1:0-5830 GCA_041302405.1 Sulfuricurvum sp. | reverse complement strand
AAAATGTTACAATGGAATTTTGGAGAGAAAATATCGACCGTATTATTGAGTTTAATGATAAAGAGGTGCTCAACGGATATGGAAGCGTAAGTCATAAACAGATGGAAAAAATGGTTGAAGCAGTTTATGAAACATTTGATGCAAAGCGTAAAGTTTTTGATGCCATCGAAGCGGATAAACAAGACCTAAAAGAACTGCAACAGCTTGAAGAAAAAGTCAAATCAAGAAGCCGTATTTTAAAAGCGGCAGGAAAAACTAAAGATGCAGATCGTGCCGAAAACACTGAATTCGAAAGAACCCTCGATGACGGTCTGTAAAAGAGAAACTTTCATCAGTTGAGATGGAACAAATCCGTATTTTATTCAACGAAGTTGTTTTTTAATAAACTATCATAATCTTATACTTTATCTCAAACGAACCAATATTAGCGTATAATCCGCGATATTTTCTCAACGAGGGACACCCTTATGGATATTATTGCACTTAAGCATGATGATCAAATAATCGATTTACAAACGGCAGAAGCACTTGGAATTACAGGTGAAGAGATCGTTTATGACAACTCTCCCGATTCTCTCGAAGTCCTTCGCCACTCTTGTGCGCACTTGATGGCTGAAGCGATCAAAGCATTGTACACGGACGCTAAATTTTTTGTCGGACCGACCGTAAAAGAGGGTTTCTATTATGATTTTAAAGTGAATGAAACCATCGGTGAAGAGGATCTTAAAACGATCGAGAAGAAGATGCTCGATATCGCCAAAGGCAAAGAGAAGATCACACGATACGAAATCACGAAAGAGGAAGCTCGCGCTAAATTTGCAAATGATCATTTGAAACAAGCGGTTATGGATCGTATCCCCTCCGAAACCGTAACGATCTATAAACAAGGTGAATTTGAAGATCTTTGCCGTGGGCCTCATTTGCCGAGTGTCGGTTTGATTCGTTATTTTAAACTGACCAAAATCTCCGGTGCGTATTTGGGCGGTGATAGTAAAAACGAAATGTTGACCCGTATCTACGGTATCGCATTTGCCGATAAAGAGTCCCTCAAAACCTATCTCGATCAAATGGCGGAAGCGGAAAAACGAGACCACCGTAAAATTGGTGCTGAGATGAAACTCTTTACGTTCCGTGAAGAGGTCGGTGCGGGATTCCCGATCTGGCTTCCTGCAGGTGCACGTATGCGCTCACGTTTGGAGCAATTGCTTTTCAAAGCACACCGCAAACGTGGGTATGAGCCGGTACGCGGCCCTGAAATGCTCCGAAGTGATTTGTGGAAAGTGTCAGGGCATTATCAAAACTACGGCGAAAACATGTATTTCACTAACATCGATGAACTTGAATTCGGTGTAAAACCGATGAACTGTGTTGGTCACATCAAAGTGTACGAGCATGATTTGCATTCGTATCGTGATCTTCCGCTCAAATATTTTGAATACGGGGTTGTCCATCGTCACGAAATGACGGGAGCGCTTCACGGGTTATTCCGTGTTCGTGAGTTTACTCAAGACGATGCCCATATCTTCTGTACTGCCGATCAGATTGAACAGCAGATTATCGAAGTGGTTGATTTCGTTGATAAAATCATGAAAACATTTGAGTTTAATTATAAAATGATGATTTCGACCAAGCCAGAAAAAGCGGTTGGAGACGACGCTGTATGGGAAATTTCAACCAACGCACTTAAGACGGCGATGGACAAAAATAACCTCTCGTACGAGATCGATGAGGGGGGCGGAGCGTTTTACGGTCCTAAAATCGATATCAAAATTACCGATGCTATCGGACGCGAATGGCAGTGTGGTACGATCCAACTCGACTTCAACCTTCCGGCGCGTTTTGAGCTTGAATACAACGGCGAAGAGAACGTAAAAATTCAACCGGTTATGATTCATCGTGCAATTTTAGGTTCTTTTGAGCGATTTGTTGGTATATTGACGGAGCATTACGCTGGGGAGTTCCCAATGTTTATCGCTCCTACGCAGGTAGCGATTGTTCCAATCGCTCCTACGCATGAAGTGTACGCACGTGAATTAGCCGATAAGCTGATTGATTTGGGTGCCGATTTTGAGATTTTCGATAAAAATGAAAGTCTTAACAAACGTATTCGTACAGCGGAAAAAGGACGTGTGCCGATGATCATCGTATTGGGCGATGAAGAGGTAAGCAATAAAAGTATTGCGGTACGCGATCGCAGATCACGTGAGCAATACAACCTGAGCGAAGAGGATTTCCTCGCAATGGTAAAACAAAAAATTAATGAGGTACATTTTTGATTAAGAAACAAGACCGAGTCCAAATGAACGAGGACATCCGCGTTCCTGAGGTACGTTGTGTAGTAGATGGTGGTGAAGCATTAGGGATTATTACGATCCAAGAGGCTATGGCTAAAGCCAACGAACTGGGGCTTGACCTCGTATTGATCTCTCCGGATGCGAAACCTCCGGTTGCGAAGATCATGGACTACGGTAAGTTTCATTATCAAGAAGAGAAAAAGAAAAAAGAGGCGCGTAAAAAGCAAACCAAAGTTGAGGTCAAAGAGATTAAGCTTTCGGTGAAAATTGCTGAAAATGACGTGAGTTATAAAGTAAAACACGCCCGTGAATTTCTTGAAGAGGGGAAACATGTCCATTTCCGCGTATTCTTGCGCGGACGTGAGATGGCACACCCTGAAGCTGCGGTAGCTGTTTTGCAGCGTGTTTGGCCTATGGTTGAAGACATTGGAATGATGTACAAAGCTCCAGCTATGGAAGGACGTTATTGTAATATGATGGTCCATCCAATTAAAAAAGAAGATAAGAAGTAATTTTCCCTGCACGTATTCTGACTCAATTCGTCATTCCCGCGTAGGCGGGAATCCAGCTCCTTTCCAAGATGGATCCCCGGGTCAAGCCCGAGGATGACGGGAAAAATAATAATAAATAAAAAGCTTTTTTATGGTATAATCCGCGTCTCATTTAGAGAATTTTTGCGAAAGGATCAAGCCGATGCCAAAAATGAAATCAGTAAAAGGGGCGGTTAAACGCTTCAAAGTAAAGAAAAACGGCACTGTTAAACGTGGTTCTGCATTTCGTAGTCATATTTTGACTAAACAAGATGCAGGAACTCGTCGCGGACAAAATGCACCAAAAGTGGTTGCTGCTGTTGATGTTAAAAACATCAAAAAGATGATCGTAGGCTAAAACCTATTAACCCTCCAGCATAACGCTGGGCAAGTCCGCATAGCGGCACCCCGTCATTTATATTTGAAGTGAACCGGGTCAAGAAAGGAAAAAAATGCCAAGAGTAAAAACTGGTGTCGTAAGACGCAGACGTCATAAAAAAGTATTGAAACTCGCACGTGGTTTCTACAGTGCACGCCACAAACATTTCCGTAAAGCGAAAGAGCAACTCGAGCGCTCACTCGTATACGCGTTTCGTGATCGTAAACAGAAAAAACGTGAGTTCCGTAAATTGTGGATTATCCGTATCAATGCGGCATGTCGCCTAAACGGAATGAGCTATTCAGTATTCATGAACGGCCTTAAACGTGCCAACATCGAACTTGATCGCAAAATCCTTGCTGATATGGCAATGAACGATGCAGCGGCATTTACTGCCCTCACCGCTCTTGCTAAAGCAGCGCTCTAAATAATAGGACCCGAAAGGGTCTTATCCTCTCTCGTCTCTTTTTTTCTTAACTACTTTAAAAATCTAAATCACAAACTTTTTGCCATTCCCGAAGGAATGCTATTTTATTGTTCGATACGATAACCTTTGTTTTCAAGACATTTTTGACACTCTACGGTGATAGGTGCACGTGACGCTTCAGTAGCCGCTTTGAGATCATAATAGCGGCACTCTTCAAAATCGGCCTTGATACGTTCTTCAGTTTTTCCTGCAGGGCAGATAACGCCATTGAGTGCAACTTGTTTTTCAGCACAGGCGCTGAATAATACGATAGTAGCGATAGCAGCTAAAAATAGAGATTTTTTCATAATTAGTGTTCCTCTTTTAGTGAATTTTCGAAGAGATAGCGGTGCTCGTCAGGAAGGGTATTGTAAACCATATTCGCTAAATCACGAATTTCCCAAAGCGCTGCTTTGTCACTTCGAAGTGAGATAAAGTTTTGTAAACTTCGGGCGTTGATACTCCATGTAAGTTCCGTCTTGTAGCTCTCTGGAAGGCAGTATTTCGCACGATCGTTACTGATCCCCTCAACTAGTACTAAACGGAGGTTTTCGAGCGCTTTAATGCTCATCTCATCAACCATTTCAACATCGGTCATGACAAGATAGTTCGATGCGCGATCTTTATCTTCTATCCCAAATGGTGCTTCCTCTTTGAGTTCTTTAAGGGTGTAGCGGGTGCTTTTGACGCTTAAAGATGCCATTCTATGACGCGCTAGCTCTTGTAACAATGCGCGGCTGATCCCTTCAATGTAGAAGTTATAGACAATATGCTCCAACGTGGAAGCGTGTTTGAATTTATTTCCGACACGGTCAATGAGGGCACGGTCTACTTCACCGCCATTGTCGCTTTTATCAAAGCTTTGCCAACAGGTGCGGATGGCATCGGAACAAATCACCAGTGGAGTATAATGATGTAAAGTTACTATCATGGGCGAATCTTTTTTAGAGTTTGGGAGAGTATAGCGAAGATGGGATTAAATTTTCTATTTTATACTAAGCCGTCGGCGGTCGCTTTGCGACATCGCCTTTGGTTTCGTTCAGCAAAATGACACGCAGGTGTCATTTTTAACGCTGAACTCACATCACGAAAACGTGTGGAACGATAAGAGGATACTTTTTCATTTTACGGTAGATATGTTTACGCACTACTTGACGTAAATCATTTTCCAGCGCTTTCGGATTCTCAATAAGTCCCGGTTTGAGGTTGATTAAGAAGTGCTCCAACACATCTTCCATCTCTTGGGCAAACGCTTTGTCATGGCGGTCAGCTACGATACCAAAACTCGTAACAAGAGGTTTAGAGAGGAGGCGTGATTCTGCGGCACTCACTTGTGCGACAAGCATAACCATCCCTTCACTTGCCATTTTTTGACGATCGATAACAATGTCGTCTTCGATTTGATGATTGTTTTGGTTATCGATGTAAGTTTTACCGGTTTTAACCGTTTTTGCTTTACGCATCATTTTAGTATTCACTTCGATACAGTCACCATCTGACATTAAGAGAATATTTCGTTCAGGGACACCGCAGGTAATTGCAGTATCTTTGTGTTTCATGATGTGGTTGTACTCACCGTGAACAGGGAGGAAGAATTTAGGGTTAGTGAGGCGGAGCATTAGTTTTTGCTCTTCCATACTTGCATGCCCTGAAACGTGGATGTCACGGTCATTTGCAACTCGTGCGCCTGCGCGTTGGAGATAGTTAAGCATCCCTGAAATAGACCCTTCATTCCCCGGAATTGCACGTGCCGAGAGGACGATCAAATCGGTCGGTTTGATTTTGATATGGCGGTGTTCGCCGATTGCCATACGGAAAAGGGCTGAACTTGGCTCTCCCTGACTTCCTGTAGTAACAATGAGGACATCTTTGTCGCTCATGCGGTTTGCCTCTTCAGCGTCGATAAAGATGTTTTTTGGAATTTTAATGTAATCGTATTGCATACATACTTCGAGGTTACGTTCCATTGATCGACCGATAACACATACCTTGCGGTTATATTTAATACCTGCCAAAATCGCTTGATAGACACGGTGAATATTGGAGCTAAACGTCGACATAATGATGCGACCTTCAGATTTAGAAAAAATTCGGTCAAATCCAGGCGCTACCGTAAGCTCACTCGGAGTCCACTCTTTGTTGTACGAGTTGGTTGAGTCAC
>JBFYRD010000260.1:0-2478 GCA_041302405.1 Sulfuricurvum sp. | reverse complement strand
ACAAATGAACTTTTTGCCCGTGTACGTTCTGCACAACGCCGTTTTTTAGTTCATAATACATCTGGTTCTATTATTACCTGCAATGATTTACAGATTGATATTGAACAATTTACCTTTACAAAAGAGACTTTCCCGATCAAACTCACCCCTACAGAGTTCAATCTTCTAAAATTCCTGATGCTTAACCGTAATCAAGTCCTCACTCACAGCAAAATTCTCAAAGAGGTATGGGGAGTTGGGTATCAGCACGAGATGCAATATTTGCGCACCTATATCAATGCGCTTCGTAAAAAAATCGAACCTAATCTCACCTCCCCCTCTTATATCCAAACAGAACTTGGAATAGGGTATCGATTTGTTTGCAACAATCCTAATTAAATAGCCCTAATAAACATAGTTATTTACTATGGTATATTGGCTTTTTGAAATTTTGCTATTATAATGATCAAAAAAACAGGGTTATCTTATGAAAATCGCGGCAAACATTACTGAACTTATCGGCAATACCCCTCTCGTACAGCTAAATGCTCTCTCTACCAACACAGGAGCAACGATTTTAGGAAAATGTGAATTTATGAACCCTACGAGTTCGGTAAAAGACCGTATCGGATTTAATATGATCAAAACCGCGATGGAAGAGGGGAAAATCAATGAGGACACCCTCATCATTGAACCCACCAGCGGCAATACAGGAATTGCCCTCGCCTCCATATGCGCCGCGCTTGGACTAAAACTTACCCTCACTATGCCCGAATCAATGTCAATCGAACGACGTAATTTATTAAAAGCGTTGGGCGCAAACCTTGTCCTCACCCCAGCTGCAGCCGGGATGAAAGGGGCAATCGATGAAGCCAATGCACTCGTAGCGTCTAACCCAAATGCGATTGTTTTGCAGCAGTTTGCCAATCCGGCCAATCCTGCTATTCACCGTATTACCACTGCGCAAGAGA
Organism: Sulfuricurvum sp.; assembly: GCA_041302405.1. GTDB lineage: Bacteria > Campylobacterota > Campylobacteria > Campylobacterales > Sulfurimonadaceae > Sulfuricurvum. The sequence continues at coordinate 1,528 of JBFYRD010000260.1, read as the reverse complement.
TTCTTCGAGACACGGATACTCAGGTTGATATCTTTATTGCCGCTGTCGGAACAGGCGGAACCATCACAGGAACAGGTGAAGCGCTCCGAGCCGCTTTGCCGAATATCCAGATCATCGCAGTAGAGCCTAAAGATTCTCCTGTTCTCTCCGGCGGTAAACCGGGACCTCATAAGATCCAAGGGATCGGCGCAGGATTTATCCCTGATGTTCTCAATACCGCCTTGTATAACGAAGTCATTACCGTTAGCAACGAAGAAGCAATTGCCGCTTCCAAAGCGCTTGCAAAAACGGAAGGGCTCCTCGTTGGTATTTCCGCGGGGGCAAACGTCCATGCTGCTGCACTGATTGCGGCACGCCCTGAGAACAAAGGAAAAGTGATTGTCACCATTTTATGCGATACAGCAGAGCGCTACCTTAGTACTCCGTTGTTTGAATCGTAAATGTTTTTAGAGACAATTCGGTGCATCGATGGAGAGGCTCAACAGCTATCTTTTCATCAAATGCGCTTAGAACGTACTCTTTATTCACTAGGAGTGGAAAAATACTATAATTTAGCTACTTTAGTCACTCCGCCAGATAACGCGCTTTACCGATGCCGCTTTCTCTACAATGCCGATACTTTTTGTCTTGAATTTCTCCCCTATCTCCCTAAAAGAATCGACTCACTGAAACGGGTATATGATGACGACGTGGATTACTCTCTGAAATATGCAAACCGAGAGCGTTTAAATGCTTTATATGAACAACGCGGAACATCTGATGATGTTCTTATCATTAAGAATGGTTTTCTCACCGACACAACGATCGCAAATATAGCCTTACTCATTGAGGGGAAATGGTTAACCCCTGATAAACCTTTACTCATGGGGACTACACGTGCAAGGCTGATTGAGCAAGGGCTTATTTTTCCCGCACCTTTACATGAAAAAGAGATTGAGCACGCAAGCAGTATCGCCATTATGAATGCAATGATGGGATTCATTGAAGTCGAAAATGGTATAATTACTTAAAAATAGGTCAGCACAAATGTTATTCGATATTATCAAAAGTTCCTCGTTCGCCCGTTTAATGGAAAATCATGTTCGGGATATGCTTATTTACCTTTTTGAAAATGACCAAAATTTTGGCATTTTATGCAAAATAGAACATGTGACATTTGATCCTCCACTTCCGCAACATCTTAACGAAGAGTTTCGAGCAATGACCCTCTTTTTTTTAGCAGGATATACATTTGAAAGTGCGCGGATTGATAACGATCTTTTAATTTTTGAAGCAGGATTCGGTCAAGAAAATATCGGCAGTTTTGTCTCAGTTCCACTTCTATCTATTGTTCAAATCATTATTGATGATACTCCGGCATTCGTTAATCTTGCATTACCGCAAGAGCATCACCCTGCTATCAACATCGAAAAGCATGAAGGGGTTCAGAACTCTATGAGCGCATTGCTCGCAAATCCTGAAAATCAGAAGTTTTTGAAAAAAAAATAGTCTTAAAAGTGTAATTATTGAAGAAAGTGAAGTGCGGTTT
>JBFYRD010000259.1:0-5207 GCA_041302405.1 Sulfuricurvum sp. | reverse complement strand
CTGAGAAGTGTCCAGAGTGCACCGTGGGTGAGGGCAACGGCACCTCCCGCGATAAAAGAGAGAAGTAGTGCCGCATAGGTGATTTGATTCGGAGTCGCCCCTAAGCGTGCCAAATTTTGGACTGTAGGACGAAGAAGATTTTGGAATGCAGGTTTGAGATCGTAGATGGTCGCCATTCATATTCCACGTGAAAAGATGGCTTATTTTAGTGTAAAAAAACAAAAATCACCTGAAAAGTGTTCAATTTTTCTCATTTTTATTTTTGTTGTTTCCCTCTAAGGGTTACATGATGGGCTCTTTGTTATAATCACGAAAATTGTATAAAGTGAACCAATGAAATTTATTGAAACACGCGGAAATGACGGCACTCATCCACAACAAGTTACTTTTTCCGAGGCGATTTTAAGCCCAATCGCTTCGTTTGGCGGATTGTATGTTCCGAGCGAATTGCCTCATCTCGGTGAAGCGTTCCTCTCTAAACATTTGAATTCAAGCTATAAAGAGCTGGCGAAAGATTTGCTCACAACACTAGCGATCGATATTGACGGCTCTGTCATCGATGAAGCACTCTCCCTCTATGATAAATTCGATGATCCGACCAACCCCGTTCCAGTTGTAAAAGTGCGTGATGATTTGTATGTAAGCGAACTCTATCACGGACCGACCCGCGCGTTTAAAGATATGGCGCTTCAACCGTTTGGCGTGGTTCTCAGCTCCATCGCCCAAAAACGGGGAGATGAATATTTGATTCTAGCCGCAACAAGCGGTGATACTGGTCCTGCGGCGTTGGAGACCTTTAAAAACAGAGCAAACGTTCGTGTCGCATGTCTCTATCCAGATGGGGGAACCTCGGATGTTCAACGCCTTCAAATGGTCACTGAAGATGCTAAAAACCTAAAAGTGATCGGGATTAAAGGGGATTTTGATGATGCACAAAGCGCATTGAAAAAGCTTTTGGGTTCACAAACGTTCAAAGATGCCTTAAAAGCGAAAAGTATCTCCCTCTCTGCGGCCAATTCGGTCAACTTCGGACGGATTATTTTTCAAATCATTTACCATATCCACAGCTATCTTGAACTGGTTCGCCAAAACGTCATTGTGATGGGTGAAAAAGTCTATCTCGATGTTCCAAGCGGAAATTTTGGGAATGCTTTAGGCGGGTATTACGCCTATAAAATGGGACTTCCGGTCGAGAAGATCATTATTGCTTCGAATGAAAACAATGTGTTAACCCGTTTAATCAATACGGGTCATTATGATTTACGCGGTGAGAGTGTTGTTGCAACAACGTCGCCGGCAATGGATATTTTGATTTCCAGCAATGTTGAGCGAATTTTATTTGATCTTTTTGGAAATGTTCGTACAAAAGAGCTTATGTCAGGGTTGGAAACTAATCGTTTTTATGCCTTGAGTGATGATGAGACGATGAAACTTCAAAATCTTTTTGCCGCTGATTATTGTAATGGTGCTGAAGGGAAAGGGTACATTAAAGAGGCATTTGATGCCGGTTATTTGATGGATCCGCATACGGCAACGTGTTTTAAAGCGTATGATTGTTGTGCAACACTGCCGCTTAAAACGATTGTGTATTCTACGGCAGAATGGACAAAATTTTCTCCGACGATTGCAAATGCGTTGAGCGGTGAAAAAGATGTGAACGACATCGATGCCCTTGCCTCTATATCAAAAACGGCTAAAACACCGATTCCTGCTATGATCAAGGGATTATTTGATAAACCGATAGCGCAACCGATCGTAATTGAAAAAGAGGATATCGAAAAAGAGATTCTCTCTTTCCTCTAACTTTTTAATTGACGTTACGCGCTAAAACGGATGCATCCGTTTTAGCGGCAGGGACAAATGTCCCTTGCAACCCCCTAAAGCTACAAAAACTACGTTTTTGAAAATTTTAGTGAGCTCATAAGAGAGGTTATTTCGATCCGTTTCGGTGCATCGGGTGTTGATAATCAGGCTTTTCACAACCACTGAATAAAAATGCCGATGATGCCGATAACAATACTAAAAATAGTGTTGTTTTCATAACTTACCTCCTTTTGATATTATTCTTTTGATTTATTTCTATGGAGCGCCATCTCCATCAACTTGATCTCTTCATCTCCCCATACCAATATTTTTTTCGATGTAGTTAAATCGGGCTGTTTGGTCGTTGTGTATTGAATCGATGAGAGAATGTGTTTGATACAATTAATGCGAGCTTTTTTCTTATTGTCGGATCGGATAATGACCCATGGTGCATTCCCTGTGTGAGACGCGCGCAGCATTGAATATTTCATCTCCGTGTATTTATCCCATAAATCTTGGGATTTGGCATCAACGGGTGAGAGTTTGAATTGTTTGAGAGGATCAGTTTTACGCTCTTTAAAACGTCGTGCTTGTTCTGTTTTTGAAACGGAAAAATAAAATTTAAAAAGGATAATACCTGAGCTTACGAGCATATGCTCGAATTCACCGACTTGATTCAAAAATTCTTGGTGTTCTTGTGGCGTACAAAATCCCATGACCGGTTCAACGCCACCACGGTTATACCAGCTTCTATCAAACAATACGATCTCGCCCGCAGCAGGGAGATGTTGTGCGTAACGCTGAAAGTACCATTGGGTTTTTTCGACATCTGAGGGTTTATCCAGTGCGACAACACGTGCACCACGTGGATTGAGATGCTCAGTGATCCGTTTAATCGTTCCCCCTTTACCGGCAGCGTCACGCCCTTCGAAGATCATTAGGACTTTTAGCCCTTTATCTTTGGCATGATTTTGGAGTTTTAGCAATTCGATTTGGAGTTTTTTTAGCTCGTCTTCATATTCTAAAACCGATTTTTTAACCCAAACGGGGAGACGTTCTTCTTTTTCACTTTTCAGACGTCGTTCCTGTTCGTTTTCTTCTATCGTTTTACGACGATCATCATGGACAATTTCTTCAATTTGATCTGTCTCTTTTATTTCAGTTTTGGCCATTGCACTTTTAGCACCCATGCATCACTCCCATTTTCCTATTTTATTCATTATAACGTTGTGTTGATTAAATCGTCAAGTTTTGTAATCTCATTCGTTGAGGCGTAACAGGAACTCTCCCCACATATAGTAAATGAGTCGAGTGTTTCATCATTTTTGAGAAGGACATAGGGATAAGAGAAAATTTCACCAATACGAGAGAGTTCAGCAGAATTATTTTTAACAAGCCGTTTCTCTTTTAGATAGCGAATCACTTCGGCAGTGAGGGTAGGGTAGTAAATAGGTGTTTTCATCAGTTTGATTGAGACGTATTCGAGACTTTTGAAAGCAAATCGGCTGTATTTTTGATCGATCAGCATTCCCAAACTTTGTAATACACTAACCATAACCCCTACACTGCTAGAATAGGTCCCATCATCGAGTTCCGCAACCGTCGTAAATGCTCCGCGACTGAAATACCATTTGCCCTCTTCGTAAAAAAGTTCTAGCGCCTTATTGGCAAATCGTTGGGCATCTATTAGATAACTCTCGTTGAGTGTTGATTGATATGCCTCGATTAAGGCACTGCAAAGATAGGCGTAATCTTCTAAAAAAGCATCGATTTTTGGTGTTTTATGGATGAGGGTTGAGTGTTTGAGCTGATCATCTAAAAACATCGTTGATTTGAGTTTTTCTAAACTTAAAATGGCTTGTGCACGATATTTTGGCTCTGTTTTACCTAGCACAAACAGAGCCTTAATCATCATTGCATTCCAGGCGGTAATAACCTTTTTATCGATGAAAGGGTAGATTCTTGATTTTCTCAGTGCAATGAGTTGCAAACGAAATTTTTCAAACCACTCTGGACGTTCATTTGAAGTGAGACGGAGGATGTAATCTCCTTCGAAATTTCCCTCGGGCGTTGCGCCGATGAGTTGTGCCGCTTCATCCACTCGTGAGACGGAAATAGACTCAAGGGCAGTGACGATTTCATCATAGCTGTAGACAAAGTATTTTCCCTCTTCTCCTTCAGAATCTGCATCACTTGCACTATAAAAGAGATCCTCATCCATCATGAAATCCATCATGAAATCGGCACTCTCACGTGCAATATGGAGATAGTGATCATTGTGATAGAGTATTCCCGCTTTCGCATACAGTTCACATAGTAAGGCATTATCGTAGGTCATTTTTTCGAAATGGGGAACGAGCCACGCTTCATCCGTACTGTAGCGGCAAAAACCACCGTCAACGAGATCATACATACCACCCAACGACATCGAATCTAACGTATGGGTAATTATCGATTTCATTTTTTCATTATTCTCGAGATGTTCGATACTTAACAATGTTTGGAGAGTAGAGACATGGGGGAATTTCGGTGATTTAGAAAAACCGCCGTTAATTGGATCATAATTATGTTCTGCTTGGAGGGAGAATTGGGTGATGATCTTTTCATTTAATGCTGTAGCTTGAACACTCTCATTTTTAGGACGGAGATAGCCGGTGATTTCCTCGGCATTTTGAAACAGTTTTTCATCATTGAGTGCTACTTTCTCGGCGATGATCGCGGTGAGTTCACTAAATCCCATCATCCGCTCTTTGTTATAGGGAGGGATATAGGTAGCGGCATAAAAAGGTTTATTTTCAGGAGTACAAAAGATCGACAGCGGCCATCCGCCGCTTCGTCGGTTGAGGAGCATATGGAGTTCTTGGTAATGTTTATCGATGTCGGGACGTTCTTCTCGGTCTACTTTGATACAAACGAAGTGTTGATTGACAAAGTCGGCAATCTCAGGATTTTCAAACACCTCATGCTCCATCACATGACACCAATGGCAGCTGCTGTATCCGATAGAAATAAAAATTGCTTTGTGCTCACTACGGGCTTTTTCAAACGCCTCATCACACCATGAATACCAAGCGAGTGGATTATCTTTATGCTGCTGTAAGTAAGGTGAATCTTCGAGTGCGAGACGGTTTGACATGAAAAGCTCCGTATAAAGTTGCGTGTAGTGTAGCATTTGATGCTATAGGGAACCTGAAAAATATTAACAATGTTGCTCACTGAGGAAGCTCACAGTTAAATGCGGTAAAATAACTGCTAAATTCGAATCTAAGGTTCCTTTATGCGTTTGCTCTTTTTATTACTTATTTCATTAAATTTTTTGTGTGTTGTTGGTTTTTTACAGCATTATGAAGCGTTCAAACATAAAATCAGTATAGTAGACAATTCTACTATAGCGGTTGAAATCG
>JBFYRD010000258.1:0-3376 GCA_041302405.1 Sulfuricurvum sp. | reverse complement strand
ATCGATGAGTTTATGAACAAAGCGCCCCACTATATGTTCGTCTCCGCCACCCCATCGGCGCAAGAGATCGATATCAGTACCACTATCGCCCATCAGATTATCCGCCCTACCGGATTGCTCGATCCAATCATTGCAATCAAACCGAGTGAAAATCAGGTTGAAGATTTGCACGATGAGATTAAAAAAACCGTTGCCCTTGGGGATCGTGTCCTCGTGACGGTACTCACCAAAAAAATGGCGGAAGCCCTCACCAAATACCTCGCCGATTTGGGGATCAAGGTGCAATATATGCACTCCGAAATCGATGCGATAGAGCGTAATCAAATTATCCGTGGTCTACGAGTAGGAGATTTTGATGTTTTGATCGGGATCAATCTTCTGCGTGAGGGGCTTGACCTTCCCGAGGTAAGTCTCGTGGCGATTTTAGATGCTGACAAAGAGGGGTTTCTCCGCTCCGAAACCGCCCTCGTTCAAACTATCGGACGCGCCGCGAGAAATGAACACGGACGGGTCATTTTGTACGCCCAAAAGATTACTGGATCAATGGAGCGGGCGATCGCCAAAACAACGGCACGACGAGAAATCCAAGAAGCATTTAACACCAAACACGGCATTACCCCAACCACGACCAAACGCTCACTCGATGAAAACCTCAAACTCGAAGATGTAGGGGATTTGTATAACCGCTCTAAAAAAGCGAAAACCCTCCCTGCGGCAGAACGAAAAAAACTGATCGAAGAATTGAATATCAAAATGAGAGAAGCGGCTAAAAAACTCGAATTCGAAGAAGCGGCACGTTTACGGGATGAGATTGCAAAGATACGAAAACTATAACGTCTTTGTCATCCTGAACTTGATTCAGGATCTCTTTTTAGATTCCGTATCAAGTACGGAATGACATAATATTAAAGGAATTATTTACCCATGGATGACATGCTCAACAACCTCTCGACGTATGGATACGTCGTACTTTTTCTCTACTCTCTCGGCGGTGGTTTTGTTGCCCTTTTGGGTGCCGGAGTGCTGAGTTTTATGGGGAAAATGGATATCTCTCTTTCGATTGCTATTGCGTTTACCGCTAACTTTATCGGTGATTCACTCATGTTTTATATGTCTCGTTATCACAAACGTGAAATGATGGAATATTTTACAAAACACCGTCGCAAACTTGCCTTTTCCCATCTCCTTTTGAAAAAGCACGGTTCATGGATCATTGTGGTCAAAAAATTTATCTATGGATTGAAAACACTTGTCCCTTTGGCTATCGGTCTTACAAAATATGATTTTTGGAAATTCAGCGCCTATAATGCATTGGGAGCTCTAATCTGGGCAATCGTTGTCGGTGGAGGCAGCTATCTTTTCGGTGGGGCTTTAATCGAAGGGTATAAAGTCGTTGCTGATAAACCGTATTTGGCTCCGGTAATGCTTGTACTTATCGGGGGAACTATTTGGATCTATCTCTCACGTGCAACTAAAAAACGCTAAAGAGTAATACAGTGGATGGGGAGGAGGGATTCGAACCCCCGAATGACTGGACCAAAACCAGTTGCCTTACCGCTTGGCGACACCCCAATAAGCGAGAGGGGAATTGTAGAAAAATTCCACTTAAAAAAAATTGAGCTTGCTCGTAAAGTGCGCATAAATACCACTAAAATTCTCAAAAACGTAGTTTTTGTAGCTTTAGGGGGTTGCAAGGGACATTTGTCCCTGCCACTAAAATGGATGTATTCATTTTAGTGCATAAGATCAGTTAAAATAATAACTTTTCTTCCGTAATTGGAGCTTCCTCTTGTGTTATATCGGGTGCCGTTGAGGTATCCGTGTAATTCTCAGAATTGTTTTGATCATTAGATGATCCCACATAGACTCCAGCAGGTACGTCAAAATAACGTTTAGTATTCGGGTAAATACGCAACATATCTTCATAGTAATACCTAAATACCGGTCCAGCTGCACGACCACCCGTCTCACTCCGACGCATTGGTGTATTGTTATCATTTCCAAACCAAACAACCGTCTCAACTGTTGGCGAATACCCGACAAACCATGCATCGACATTTTTATTCGTTGTTCCGGTTTTTCCAGCGATTTCCATCCCTCCGACACGTGCTCCAGTCCCTGTTCCATGACTTACAACATCTCTGAGGATCGAGGTCATGAGATAGATTTGTTGAGGGGTATTGACCTGACGGCTTTTGTTTTCATAACGTATCGTCTCCCCTTTAGGGGTAATAACCTGACGAATAAGAATCGGATTGGTCAACGCACCACCACTTGCAAACATGGTGTAATATTTTGCTAAATCAAGAGGGGAAATAGAAATTGTTCCTAATGCAATGGATAAATCAGGTGGAAGATTTTCGACAATCCCATACCGTCTCAACCCATCGGTAACTTTTCCAAATCCCATATCGCTGACCATATTGATCGTCGCCAGGTTGCGTGAATGGGTCAGTGCATTACGGATTGTTACCATCCCTTTGTACTCATTTTTATAGTTTTTCGGCTGCCATGTTTTTTCTTCACCATCATCACCCGCATAGGTATACGTACGAGCAATGTCCGGAACCATAGAAGAGGGAGACATACCGCTATCGAGTGCGACTTGATAAATAAACGGCTTGAAAGCCGAACCCGGTTGACGCTTTGCCTGTGTTACACGGTTAAAGGGGCTGAGGGAGTAATCATACCCTCCTACCATCGCCAAAATCTCACCGCTTCTAGGATCAAGACTGATGAGGGCACCGTTAAGTTGACGCTGCATATTCTCATCCAAATCGCCCGCTTCCTGCGCCCGTTTAAGGATCTCATCACGGCCAGATTGCAATGCTTTGTATCCTGCTTCTTGCAACCTCATATCGATACTGGTGTAGATTTTATATCCCCCGCTGCGAATATCCGGAAAAGCATCACCGAGTTGACGCATAACCTCATCGATAATGTAAGGACCTGAGTTTTTACTCAAAGTATCGTTATAAACTTTTGGTCGCTCATCTGTTGCTTTTTCATAGGTTGCTTGATCGATCCATCCGAGCTCATACATACGCCCGATAACACGATTTGCCCGACCCAAAGAGAGTTCGTAATTTCGAGTCGGTGAGTAAAAGTTTGGAGCTTTCGGCAAGCCCACCAGCATCGCCATCTCTTTTAGCGTGAGTTCATTAAGCGGTTTTCGAAAATACCCATCAGATGCCGTTTTAATCCCGTAATAACCGTGCCCCAAATAGATCTCATTAAAGTAACGCTCTAAAATTTGTTCTTTTGAGAGCTCTTGTTCAATTCGGATGGCATACAACAACACTTTAAACTTACGAGAGAATTTTTTCTCACGGGTCAAAAGGGTATTTTTAACGAGCTGTTGCGTAATCGTACTCGC
>JBFYRD010000256.1:0-6542 GCA_041302405.1 Sulfuricurvum sp. | reverse complement strand
CAATATGGTTAAAAAATTTGTTCAAATATTTCGTTAAAGCTTCGTTTACATCTTTATCATCTTCCACATACAAAACCTTTAAAGGCTGGCAATATTGCTTGAGAAGTACTAAATCATTCATGTTACCGCTTCTTTGGGCAAGTTGATACTAAAACAAGCCCCTTTTTCTTGATTTTGCGCCGTGATCGTTCCGTTAAAATGCTGTGTAATGATAATCTTGCTCATGTACAATCCCAGCCCGCTCCCGTTTAGATCCTCTTTGGTCGTAAAATAGGGATCAAATATTTTTTCGATGTTTGATTCATCGATACCGCCGCCATTGTCACAAACGTTTAAGATAATAGAGTTATTTTTTTCACGAACCGTAATAGTGATCTTTTTGAGGTCGTTTTGATACTGCATAACTGCATCTTTTGCGTTGTTAATCAAGTTTATCAAAACTTGTATCAGTTCTCCCTTATTGATAAAAATCGTCCCTGAACACTCATTGCTAATTTCAAACGATATCTCGTTATTACTCAAGCTAGAGGCGAGGAGCGTTTGGGTTTCTTCTAAGATTTCTTGTACGGTGAGTTCCTCTTTTTTCTTGTTGGTAAGGAAAAAATTTCTAAAATCATCAATCGTATTGCTGAGATAGGTTGTCTGCTCGAAAATAGAGCGGGACGCTTCTTTGAGGTTCTTCTCTTCTATATTCCCGAGTTCAATATCCGCCACGATATTATTGGCCGCCATAGATATAACGGTCAAAGGTTGGCGCCACTGGTGGGCAATCATCCCTATCATCTGACCCATAGTGACGTACCGTGATTGAACGAGAAGCAAACCGTTTAACATCTCATTTGCATGCATAAAAATCGCAATCCTACGCACGATATAAGAGGCAAGCGCAATAAAAAACAAGGCAAGAGCAACCACAATATAGAGATTAATCGTCATATAGTGACCAAAAAGCTCATCAGCCTCATTTTGGTACAAAGCAGCTCGCCCTTTTGCATAAATATTCAGTTCTGCGGCTAAAGCATCCAGTTGAACATAAGAGGATTCATTCTGTTTGAAAACGGTTTTGGCTACATCAACCTCATTTTTGAGGACAAGGGCAATTATATGGTCCCGTATCTGTTTTCGCTCTTCGAACAATTTAGTAGCTTTTGAAACCAGCCGTATCCCTTTGACTCCCAATATCTGATCATCAATCAGTTTAAGGTTTTCATGGGCGCTTTGATCCGATAAATGAATGGTTTCTATACGTGAATGCAGCTCTTTTTGATTGGGGAAAAAAAGAATATGATTCAACTCATTTCTCGTTTTATAGACATCGAGTTGAAAATTTAAGGCCGCATTGGAAACGATTAGAGGATGTTGGGTGATACGAGTACTGATTTCATGCATCTTTTGCAGATTGTAGATCCCATACAGCTTTGCCGTGATTGAAACGATGAGCAAAACTAAAAATCCAAAAAGGATGATCCCTATCTCTTTTCGTATGGAATTCATTCTCATAACCCTTTTTTGGTAATAATCATTTCCAACATTGTTTGCATTTTCGTAATATCAATAGGCTTTGACATATACATATCACAGTTTTGGGTAAAGATGCCATCCATCTCTGGCGAACCTGTCATAACCGCAACAAAAAGCTCTGCATCAATTTGTTTTAATGCTTTTACCAAATCCCATCCATTGATTTTTGGCATCCGGATATCGGTGAGTACCATATCGTACGGTCCATTTTCTCTAAATATCTTCAAGGCATCTTCACCATTTTTTGCACCATCAACATGAGCACAAAATTTTTTTATAAAAACGATGGTCCCCTCGCGTATCTGCTCTTCATCATCGACGATCAATACACGAAGATGATTGACCTTTTCTTTTATCGCCTTTAAATCATACATCTTCACCCTTTGTCTTCGATTCTTTTGAGATAGTTATGATGAAACAAACTCCATCATCTGTATTGGCCGCCGCAATGGTTCCGTTCAAATGCTTTTCAATGATTGTTTTGGACATATACAGCCCTAGACCTGTCCCTGTTTTTTTGTCTTTGGTGGAAAAATAGGGTTCAAAAATTCGATTCATGATCGAGGCCTCTATTCCCCCCCCATTGTCACAAACACGTATCACAATAGAATCAGCAAGACTTTCAACACTGGCATGAATATACGCATCCTCTACCTTGCCTGCTTCCAAAGCTTCTTTCGAATTTTTCAATAGATTCAAAACCACTTGCAACAGCTCACGAGAATACGTGTATATCGCTTCATCCTCATCGCTTGCAATCGAAAGTTCAATATTATGATATTCCAAACTCTTGCCCATAATCTGTTTGGCTTCTAGCAGTACCTCTTGTACTTGTACTTTATCTTTTTCTTGGTTTGGACGGAAAAAGTTTCTAAAATCATCGATTGTTTTTGAGAGGTATTCGGTTTGTTTCAAGATAACTTGGGCCTCTTGTTTGAAACGCTCAATACTCACATCCTCCAGCGCGATATCAGCAAGGACATTATTGGCTCCCATCGCAATAACCGTGATGGGCTGTCTCCACTGATGGGCGATCATCCCGATCATCTCCCCCATAGCCACATGACGTGATTGAGAGAGCATGAGATTTTCCTGTTCAATGAGTTCTTGCTCCAGCTCTTTTTGTTTTGTGATATCCGTGTGAAAACCGACCATACGAACCGCTTTACCCTCATCATCAAAAATTGTCTGACCGCGATCAAGAATCCAAAGCCAATTCCCGCTTTTATGCTGTATTCTGTAGCTTTTTTCATAAAATCGACCTGGAATTTCTTGACTAAAAGCGATTGCTTTTTCTGTTTTTTCGAGATCATCAGGATAAATAAGTTTTTCCCAAGTCTCTAAAACATTTGGTAACTCATCATCACGATACCCCAGCATTTCTTTCCATCGCGAGGAAAAATAAATCTCATTGCTTTTAAGATCCCAGTCCCAAAGTCCATCACGGGTACCATTGACTGCGTATTCCAAGCGCTCTTTCAATGCTATTAATTGTACATTACTCTCACGGAGCTCTTCTTCAAGCTTTTTTTGCTTTGTTATATCAGTGTGAAAACCAACCATCCGAATCGCTTTTCCTTCTGCATTAAAAATGTTCTGAGCACGAGCAAGAACCCATACCCAGCTTCCATTTTTATGTCGAACTCGGTGAGTGTTTTCATAAAGCCGTCCTTGCACTTCTTGGCTAAAAGCAACTGCCTCTTTTATCTTTTCCATATCGTCAGGATGAACGTTATTACTCCAAGACTCCAAAACATTTTGGAATTCATCGTCACGATATCCATACATCTCTTTAAAGCGCGGTGAAAAATAAACTTCATTGGTTTGAAGATTCCAGTCCCAAAGGCCGTCTTGCGCACCATTGATCGCGTATTCCAACCGCTCTTTTAGTTCATTGGTCTCACGCTGTTGTTCATTTAACGCTTCGTTGGAACGTCTGGCAACACCGATCATTCTGTTGATCGTATCGGCAAGAAGAAAAATTTCGCTTGCCCCCTCCTTAGATACGGCTTCGAGCGGAAGTCCGTCTTCACCGGTTTTCGTGATACTTTCCATCATCTCAGCAAGCGGTCGTAATACCACAAGACGTATAAGCGCAAAAAGGGCTAAAATCAACATCAAAGAGATAACAGCCGTATTGATCGTATTTTCCACTATTATTCTATTGAGTTGCTCATTCACCCTATAATCGGAATTGTACAGACGAAGGACTCCCAGTTTCTCCCCGTTTGCCCCTTTGATATCATGTTTTATTGAATGCAAGCACTCACTTAGACGCTCGTTATGTTCACTATTTTTGGGGTCATAATCAACAATATTTCGCTGATCATCGCGAATTTTTCCACTGACATAAGATGGCATGCCCAAAATACTTCCCATCTTGTAATCTTCGACAATGATGGCAAAATTATCATAACGTTCCATTTCACTCATCACTACCCTGTCATACTCATTGGCAGAGTAAGCAGCCATTAGATTGACAATATTTTTATTTAAAGCAATAATATTTAACCGGGAGTTTTCATCAATCTCTTTTAATATCTTGTTTTTAGTAGCATGGTAGACATAAGTGGCATGAACAGCCATGATACTTACAACCGTTAGGATAATAACAATCCCAAGCAGAAAGTAGAGGGAGTATTTACGGTTATTCATTAGGCCCTTTCACCTTAATAGCCTTTATTGCTATGAGAAGCTTCACTTTTTATTATATCGTTTTTAAATTATATCTTCGATTCTTAAAAGTCTAAACTATTTTACCGAAACCACAACCGCATGATCGCTGCTCCCAAAAGGGCGTAGGCAAGTTCTTCTATCCTCGCCATGAAAGCGCCGAAAGCACCCAACGCGAGAATCAATGCCGTATAAATCGGTGCCGTCGCTTCACGAAGCTCTTTTTTCATCATCTCATACTGCAACTGCGAGAGCTGAACATTTAGCTCCCCCTTGCTGGCACGCTCGATAACGTGACGAAATGCCGATATGTCGGTAGGTATCCGCTTGATCTCATCGATCAAGATTTCGATGATCGACTCTTTCATCCCCAATGCTCTCGGGATATTGTTCTGCAAAATAGGGAGGATGTCTTTGATTCCATTGAAATTTTCGATGTAGGTCGTCCCCAACCCCTCGATGATAGCACTCACGCGGAGGATATAAATCGCCTCTTGGGGGAGTTTAAAGGGGAGATTTCGTGTCTGTTCCAACACCTCAAAGGCGAGCTTCTGCATACTGCCGCTATCGAGTGCATCATTGCCGAAAATATCAAACATCCGCTCGGTGAATTCGGCCAGTTCTGCTGCTGGGGCGTCATACGCTACCGTTCCGAGCCGTTTGGCCGCGCTCACATAGGCATCAAAATCGCGTTCATGCGCCGCTTTGATCAATTCGATAATCGCAATACGGGTCTCATTCGGAACCCTCTTCACCATCCCAAAATCGAGAAGTACCAGTTTGCCATCAGGATTGACGAGCAAATTTCCCGGATGGGGATCGGCATGAAAAAAACCTTTCACGAGCATTTGATCGGTATAAAATCGAACCAGTTGGTCGATGAGTGATTTGATATCCAACCCGTGTGAGAGGATCGCTTCACGATCATCAAACCGCCACCCCTCTTCGAAACTCATCACAAGAGCATCATCACAGCTGAGGGAGGGGTAGCAAATCGGGAAAATAATCCCTGAGTTTTTGTACATCTGAGAAAATTTTTCCAGATTGCTCCGTTCATGGTTGAGACTGCACTCTTGGACAATCATCGAGGAAAATTCAGAGATCACCGATTCGATAGAGTGCCGAGTCGTATGGGAAAACAAAGGACGAAAAATCCCATTAAAGAGGGTCAGTATCCGTATATCAGCACGTACCCGTTTCTCGATCCCTTCACGCCGGAGTTTGACAGCGACTTTCGTATCCTCATCAATCCACGCCTCATGCACCTGACCGATCGAAGCAGAAGCGATAGGGGTGGGATTAAAATGGAAAAAGGGGAGTGTAGGAAATGCTTTTGAGAGTACCCGATCATACGCACGCAAAGGCATCGGAGGCAAATCATCGTGGAGAGTTTTGAGGGCATTTAGATAGGGCTGATCGAAAAAGTCGTTGCGGGTTGCTAACACCTGTGCCAGTTTGATGAAACTCGCCCCCAAATGGGTGATCGTCCTCGCGAGCTGATCAGGAGAAAGGGGAGAAACCCCTAAAAAACGGTCTCTTTTTTTAATCAGAAGATAAAATGACAATAGAAGCCGAAAAACGCTCCAAAGGCGCAGAGGTGAATAGAAGGAATTCACGATTTTAACGCTTCAATATCCTTTTTCGTCGCGATTCCTAGCTCTTCGATCACCTCTTTAATCGCCGTTTTGAGCTCCTCTTTGAGCCGTTTTTCTTCGTCTTCCCCTTTGGTTTTGAGGCTTTCTAAAAAACTTTTTGTGTCGCTTGTATTGAGTTTCCCTTTCTCTTCGAGTTTTTTAAGCTCCTCTTCGACTCTCTCTTTGAGCAACAACGCTCCACCCATTCCGGTAAATAACAGCTCTTTTAACATGGTAACTCTCCATTAGACTTAAATACCAATAGTATAGGCTTAAACTATTAACGCCGGTATCTTTTTTTTGTCATTTTGTTTTATGATTAAGCTCACCTACTTATCAGAAAAATAACCGGTTAGTGTACAATTACAAAATATTTCTATACTAAAAGTATTTAATGGATAATTTTTTACGTAACAATCTTGACACCTTCACCGCCCTTTTAGAACACTTAAACGAAGGAGTAGTCATCCATAGTGATGATACTAAAATCCTTTATGCTAACCGTGCTGCTTCCAAAATATTAGGCATTGAGGGGGATATGCTGCTTGGCAAAACCGCTTACAATTCAGAGTGGTATTTTGTTGATGAAAATATGGATCGCCTGAATGTCGAATCTTATCCTGTCCATAAAGTCTTTGCTTCTAATACAAATCTCAATGATGAGCTTATCGGAGTCCATCTCCCAAGCGGAGAATTGCGCTGGATTGATATCAA
>JBFYRD010000255.1:0-4299 GCA_041302405.1 Sulfuricurvum sp. | reverse complement strand
TTGATCTGCGTTGAGAGAATATTTTTCTCCTTCACCCCGGTAAAGGTCATATGGGCACTCAAAAGTGCACTTTTGACGACAGGAATATGGAGGATTATACTTGCTTTATTAAATTTTGATGGCTTTGAGAGATGGGTGATGATGTTATCCCCCTTCAAATCTACCGGATAGCTCGCAACTCTCTTTTTTTCGCTTTTATGTGCTAGAAAAACCTCTTCAGTAGAAGCTTTTAATTGCGTCCCGACAGATGAATTATCATAAAAAATAGCGATCGAATCACCCATATACGGTAACAATGCTTCGATCTGGGCAACATAATCGATACCGCCGAAGGTAAAGTTTTCAGGAGCATCTGGGAGATCACGTTTATGAACAGTAGGTATAAAAATCGGGAGATTGCTATCGAGGATGATCATATTTTTAGCACCTACACTAGTAAGAGGGGCAAGTATTGCATCCATCTCATCATGGCGTATTTCCTCTAGCACACTCGAGAGTGATTCGGCAGATTCATCCGCTAAATCATAGCGTTTGATTTCAAAATGTTCACTTCTACGGCTCATAAGGGTAGCGAGTGCAACATTGTAAAGGGATTGCGAGTATTTACCGATTACTTTTGGGGAAGAGACAATCGCTATGTTAATGGTTGAGTCAACCGGTTTAACGCTTTGTGTGCTGATTGAAGAGTCAGAGGATTTTCGAATCGTAATATTTTGAGCATACGTAAAAAGAAACAGGATCGATACTATAAAAAAGGTACGGAAGAAGATCATGATAATTGAGCCTTGATAGTTTGTAAATCGCGCATCGACTCTTTTTTAAGCGATGGATTTCGAACGAGATAGAGTGGGTGATACATCGGAATGAGCAACGCATCTCCAAAAGGGATTATTTCTCCCCGTACACGTTCAAAATCTCCGCTTTCACCGGTTAGGATATTGTACGCATCAGGCCCAAGTGTAACGATTACACGAGGCTGTATGAGTGAGATTTGTTTTGATAAATAGGGGGTACAGCTGTTGCATTCACTGGGAGATGGATTTTGAAAACCGAAAGGTTTGCATTTAACACTATGGGTCAAATAAACATTCTCAATTTTGAGATTGATCACCTTTTCGATCATATCACGGAGCATGACTCCTGATCTTCCGACATAATATTCGGCAGATTCATCTTCTGCGGCAGAGACATAGGCATCAATAAACATTAATTGCGCACGGGGATCTCCAAATCCTACCATACTTTGACGCCGTGATTTGCTAAGATCACACAGATAACATTGGGAGATACTTTGTGCCAAGCTGCTCAGTGAATCGGGCAAACTGCTCGAAGGGGTTTGCATATTGGGGGTAATCGGATCGACATAAGAATAGCCCAATGCTTTTAGCCGATAGAGATTTTCGAGCAATGCAAGATTTTGAAAAGAGTCCACGGGTTTCACTTCTATGAATTTCAGAGAGTATAAAGAAGATGGGGTTAAAAGGAGATAAATAGGAGTAATAAATTTAAGAAGATAGGGGGATCTCTTCGGGTTTTCCTGTGAAATAGCCTTGCGAATAATCGATCCCTAACTCTTTGACTACCGTATAAATCGCTTCAGAACTTACAAACTCAGCGATGGTTTTAGCTCCGATTTTATGGGCAAAAGTGACGATGGTTTCAACAACAATATGGTGTCTTGAATTTTCGCTAATCCCTTGGATAAGTGATCCGTCGATTTTAATGTAGTCTACATTTAGTTTGAGGATATTTTCAAAATTTGAGTATCCGGTTCCAAAATCATCAATCGCTATCTTAGCTCCTAATGCTTTGACGGTGGTAATAAACTCTACCACCTCTTCATAGTTTTCGATCCCTTCGGATTCAAGAATCTCAAAGACGATCCGTGATGCTGTTTTTGTTTTAGTGATCGTATGGATGATTTCATTGACGATATGGGGATCTCGGATATCACTGTCAGAGAGATTGATGGAGAACTCCTCATCACGCATAGAAAAGAGGGCGCAGGCTTGGTTAACCACTTCAATCGTAATCTGAGGGTAAAGTTTTGCTTTTTTAGCGATTGATAAAAAGGATGCAGGAGAAATAAGGTTATGCTCACTGTCCATCATCCGGACCAGCGTTTCGTATTTCTCAATTTTTCCTGTAATAAGGTTTACGATAGGTTGATAATGACAAACAATCCTTTTTTGTGCCAATGCAATACGGATCATCGCACTCATGCGCATGTTAGAACGATAGGTTTCTTCAATGTTTTCATGCTCGGCATACAGGGCAATGGAGCTTTTTCCTTTTTTCGCCCGGTTTAAAGCGATATCAGCTCGTGTGAGGAGTTTGCTATTACCGATAGCCGCTCCAACCGTCATTCTGATATTAATGGTCTCATTACGAACGAGAAAGACTTTTTCTTCTAGCAGTGACATGAGCGCTTTAATTCGATTGTGCAGATCACTCCAAGTGAAATTTTCATAGAGTAAAATTGCAAATTCATCACCGCTGATCCGATAGGGGGAGAAATTCATCTTGCTAAACCAATGACCCACTTGATTTAAAATTTGATCACCCGTTTCGATTCCATAAAAATCGTTGATTTCTTTAAAATCATCAATATTAAAGATAACACATACTGAAGGATTTCTCTCGTCCATATCAGCAACGATTTTTTGACGATTGGGTAATCCGGTCAACTGATCATAATACGCTAGTCTCAGCGATTGTTCTTGACTCTCACGTAATGCAGTTAAATCGGTAAAAATAGCGAGATAATTTTGGAT
The DNA here is from genome assembly GCA_041302405.1 of Sulfuricurvum sp. Classification (GTDB taxonomy): domain Bacteria; phylum Campylobacterota; class Campylobacteria; order Campylobacterales; family Sulfurimonadaceae; genus Sulfuricurvum. Next base: position 1,525 of record JBFYRD010000255.1, on the reverse strand, counting down.
TTTTTTATTTTCGTCCATAATGGCACTAATACTGACCCAGGCTGGAAAAATATCGCCGTTTTTGCGCCTGTTCCAAATCTCACTGCTCCAGTGCTTTTCTCGTAGGAGGGTATTCCACATTTGATCGTAATAAGAGGTGTCATGTTCAGAAGAGGAAAGAAAGTTAGTATTTTTTCCCATCACCTCATGCTCATCGTATCCAAACGTTTTGGTAAAAGCGTTGTTGACTTTGATAATGTTATTGTATCTATCGGTGACGATCATACTGTCTGAGGCATGTTTCATGGCCATTGCAAGAATCTCAAATTCACGCTTATTTTCATGCGTTTTGATCTGATTCAATCTTTTAGGCGATTTAAAAATGCTCATATTATTCACGCTCAACCTTTAAAAAATCAAAACAAAGACTAAAAAAATAAATCTTTCTAACTTACCTAATGTTTTTAAATTTTAATATATTTATTTCACTAATAATTGTTCTATTTTTGGATAAATTAGTAGCTTATGATATCTAGATAAAATTAAATATTAAGTATTAGCTAAAGAAAACATTATGAAAAATTGTTTAAAAATCATGCTAAAATCTGAATAATAACTTCAAAAGGCCGAATGTGGGTAGCAAGCTCCTGTATACGATAGAATCTTTTCCCCCTTTACCCGAATCGATAAACAAATTGAATGAACTGTGTAGCGCTGATGAGATCGATCTAAAAGCGGTAGTCAGTGTTATAGAATCTGATCCTATCCTCTATACCGATATTTTACGTTATTCCAATGTACCTTATCATGGGTTTCGTTATCCTATTACCTCTATTTCACAGGCTATCGCCCTTTTTGGTATTGCTGCTATACGAGGGATGTCCTTGACGGCTGCTTTGAAAGCGCATCCCCACAGAGACATGTCACCTTATGGTGTAACGGTACATGAATGGTTTTCCGTCATGGAACAACAACAGCATTTCTTGGACATTTGGCTTGGAAAAAAACATCGTTCAATTTTACAATCACTCGGAGGTCTGACCTTTATCTTAGAGATAGGACGTTTGGTAGCATCATACGTATTGATACATACGGATCAAGAGTATATTTTTAATGAGCACGAAGCTGAAAAATTGATGCTTGAAGAAAAAACTATTCTAGGAACTTCGGGAGATGAATTAGCAAGTATGCTTTTTAAATTCTGGAATTTTGACAATCTTTTCGTTAATTCTTTGGAAAATTCGCTTTTACCGTCACAGGGAATAGAGCCAAAAACATGTGCAGTGTTAAAATGTGCTCGAACTCTTTTTACATTAAAAGGTGTCAAAGAATTTAATCTCATAGAAGAAACGTTGAATGAATTTGAATTTTCGGTTACCGATGCAAGAATAGCGTATGAAATTTTATTAGCAGTTGAAGAGTAAAGAAGAGCACAATACTAAAGCCCAATAATAGGGCTTTATAATGGCATTACGAACAGTGTCCGCCGCCGCAGCATGAAGAAGCTTCTTTAACTTCAACTTCTACTGGTGTTGACTCCCAAATT
>JBFYRD010000251.1:0-2708 GCA_041302405.1 Sulfuricurvum sp. | reverse complement strand
CGGCTGAGCGGAATAATTTTTCAACACTTTGAATCGATTCTTTTTCACCGATTTTGCATTTAACCCGAATACGTTTACGTTTAGACATACTGAGCATTTGGTAGAAAATCTCAAATTTTCCCTCGTCTGCTAACCAGTCAATTGCCGACAACTCTGATAGCTGATTGTAATCCAACTCGTTTTTCATCAGTTCGATAACACCGAAGTTATCCGCTGCATTGATGACAACTACCATTTGTTTCACTTGAATATAAGCATCCAAAACGTCAAACTTAGATTTGATCGCTTCAAGATCACGTGCGAATACCGCATCCTCAGAAACATCACTCTTCGCTACTTGAGGGGCAACCCAATAACGATCTGTATAATAGGGTTTTTTCTGTACGTCGTCTTTAGGGGTGTACGCTCTCATTACATCAACCTTTTTGGCTTTTGAGCGCGTGATGCACTCTCACGTCGAATTTTTTGTTGGAGGAGCATAACCCCATATTGTAATGTTTCAGGACGAGGTGCACATCCTGGAAGATACAAATCTACAGGGATAACACGATCAACTCCCTGAACGGTTGCATAAGTGTTGAACATACCGCCGGTGTTAGCGCACGAACCCATCGAGATAACCCATTTTGGCTCGGTCATTTGATCATACAAGCGGCGAATAAACTCCGCATGTTTTTTAGTCAATGTTCCCGCAACGACCATAAGCTCTGCTTGACGCGGAGAGGCACGGAAAATCGTACCGAAACGGTCGAAGTCGTAACGTGATGCACCTGAAGCCATCATTTCGATTCCGCAACACGCCAATCCGTATGTGAGGGCCCAAAGAGAGTTGGATCGACCCCAGTTTACTACTTTGTCGATTGTCGTCAAAGCAACCGGAAGACCTCCGTCTTTTAAATAATTTACTTGATGTTGTGCCATTCGAGAGCCCCTTTCTTCCACGCATAAATAAATCCGATAGTAAGCAACAAGATGAACATCATCATCTCAACGAATCCAAACCAACCTAACAGTTTAAAATCGATTGCCCAAGGGAACATAAAAACGATTTCGACGTCAAACAATAAAAACAACAGCGCAAACAGGTAAAACTGCGTCGAAATACGGTTCGGTTGTTTTGTAACTTCCGGTCCGCATTCATAAACGGATAGTTTAATTTTTTCAGTATCTTTAGCCGCTAGCGCACGACTCGCTAGACGTGCAATGACTGTTGTGGCATAAAATGCACCAAACGTTAACACAAACAGTACAAATACCCCAAAATAGGGATTTGCGACGTTGTAATGCTCCATAGTTCCGACCTTCTTGTGGTTGATGGCATATATCGCAGAAGAGGAACACTCCGCCACGATATACGGTTTTTGTATAAACAGTTATTGCACTATAACAAAAAGAGAATTAAACAAACCCTTATCCCTTTAATATTTTTTCCCTACTGTCACTGTAAGAAACATAGTCCAATTCCATTTAGAGACTATATGTTAAATAATGTAACACTTTTACACTGGATTTCTCTTCACGTGTCAATTTGGAACAAAATTTTGAGGGGTTATAGAGAGATAAGAAAGGGTAGCACTCCAAAAAGTGCTACATTTTGAAGCATATTGATTTTTAACGGTTAATAAATCCCATCGATTTTTCCCCTTCGAAACTGCCTGAACGCTCTTTTTGGATTTCAGCAATAAAATCATCCAATTTGAAAGTCCCCTCTTTACGTGCCGCAACTTGATACGCCGTATTTTTGACGATAAGATTTATCTGTCCCCCCGTAAGAGGATAGGTTGAGAGTTTTTCAACATCAAATCCCTCTTCATAAGGTGCGTTTTTAGGAAGCATCATTTTCCATAAGGTGACACGCTGCTTCTGATCCGGTTTTTTGAACTCGATTTTGTAGTTAAAGCGACGAGAAAATGCCTGATCGATATTTTCTAGGAGATTTGTCGTTGCGATCAAAATCCCCTGAAATTTCTCGATCTGTTCCAAAAAGATATTTTGCATTTGATTGTGCATCTGATCGGCAGATGTCCCTGCCCCTTGGGAACGTGATGAGAGAAATTGATCCGCTTCGTTGAGAAGTAAAATCGGTTCTGTTTTTGTCTGCTTCGTGAGGTCCGCATAAGTATCAAAGATTTTACGGACATTTTTTTCCGATTCACCGACATACATCGAGAGGATTTTAGAACAATCAAAACTCAAAACCTGTCGCTTTAGAGAGCGAGAGAGTGAATGCGCCGTGAGAGTTTTCCCCGTACCCGGAGGGCCATAGAAAATAATCCGTGCATCGATCCCCGCTTTTTTATCTTTGACTCCCCATTCATGAAGCCGTGCAATCACTTCGCGATCCAACTGACGCATAAGATTTTGAAGCGTTTGCTCCGTCGAAGGATTCAAAACAACATTCTCTAATGAAGTAGTCGGTTCGATCAACTCAAAAATCTCTTGCTCTTTGATCAGCATATCGAGTTTGAGTTTACGCACCTTTTTCTTTTTCTGCGGGTGCATGATCGATTGAAGCACCTCATCAACGATGTAAAAGGCGCGGCTGATACCGCCGAAGGGGTTAAGCATCTCCTCATAATCGATAACCTCATCACTGATAAGGCGAGCACCGTCTTCGAGAAGAGCACGGTTTTTAATCCGCTCATAATCATCAAAACTGATCAGATCGATGAGGGTATTCATCTCACGTAAATTCCCCTCAGTTGCAC
>JBFYRD010000250.1:0-3464 GCA_041302405.1 Sulfuricurvum sp. | reverse complement strand
CTGCAAGATACTCAGCAACACCTTCAGTGCTCGCTTTCATACCCGCGTCACCTTTTGCCCAACCTGCAGGACAAACTTCACCGTGCTCGTTGGTGAACAACATTGCATCGATCATACGAATCATCTCGTCAATGTTACGTCCGAGTGGAAGATCGTTGATAACGGCGTGACGAACGGTTCCGTCTTTGTCGATCAAGAATGATCCGCGAAGAGCAACCGACTCACCGAACAATACGTCATAATCACGTGAAATTTGTTTGTTAAGGTCTGCAACAAGAGGGTAACGAACTTGACCGATACCACCTTGGTTTACCGGAGTGTTTTTCCATGCAAAGTGGCTGAATTGTGAGTCAACCGATACACCGATAACGTTGATTCCACGTTCTGTGAACGACTCTAAACGGTGATCAAACGCGATAAGCTCAGACGGGCATACAAACGTAAAGTCCAATGGATAGAAGAACAAAACGGCACCTTTTTCGCCGAGGTTTTCGTAGAGGTTGAAGTTATCAACGATTTGGTTGTTTCCAAGAACGGTTGTAGCGGTAAAGTCAGGAGCTTTTTTAGTAACGAGCATGTGGTTTCCTTGTGTGGTTTGTGTTTAATGTAGGGAAATTGTAACACACGAACATTAATTCAAATAAGTTACAAGAAAGTAACCCTAAAATCTAAAGGAAAATTTTTATTATTTAGAACCAAATTTGCATACTCTGTAACCCCTTTCGATATAATCACTTCATGATTACCTTTAAATCCCTTTTTTCGATGATGCGCGATTATAAACCTGAGTTGCTTCGTGCGAACCTGATCGCGATTATCGCGACATTGGTGAGTATCCCTATCCCTTTGTTGATTCCGCTATTGGTCGATGAGGTGCTTCTTCACAAAGGGGGTTGGATCACCGATATCATTGACAAACTCACCCCATTGCAAGAACCCCTTTTATACATTGGGATTGTACTTCTGGTGACGATCTCGCTTCGATTTTTATTTTTTATCCTTAGTGTCCTCTCACAGCGCTATTTCATCACCCTTTCCCAAGAGCTGAGTTTTAAAATCCGCACCCAGGCGCTGAATCATCTCAAATGTGTCTCGATGTCTGCATATGAGGCTTTAGGGAGCGGGAAAGTGGTGACCCATCTCGTTACCGACATCGATACGATCGAGCAGTTTTTAGGGAGCGCCCTCTCTAAGCTGATCGTTTCGGTAGCGACCCTCATCGGGGTAGCAGTGGTTCTGATCTGGATTAATCCTCTGTTTGGGGCATTGATCTTGATTTTTCAACCGATGATTATGATCGTCACGCGCAAGATTTCGGGTCGTGTCGGGAAACTCAAAAAAGAGCAAAACCGCACCATCGGCGAGCTTTCCGATACCCTCACTCAGATGTGTGATCTTTTCGGACAGATCCGTGCGAGCAACAAAGAGGAGCGTTTTATCGAGCGCAGTATCACTCAAGCACAGCATCTAAAAGAGAGTGCCGGGCATTATGGGATTGCGGCGTTACGGGGCGAGCGGTTTTCTTATACCCTCTTTTTGAGCGGATTTGAAATATTCAGAGCGTTGGGGCTCGTGATGGTCCTTTATTCGGATCTCTCTATCGGGTTGATGTTCGGGATTTTCGGCTATTTATGGTTTATGATGACCCCCGTGCAAGAGCTTTTATCGCTCCAATACAGCTTTGCAAACGCTAAAAATGCACTGTCGCGTCTCAACGAGCTCCTCTCTCTCCCAAAAGAGCCCGCCTATACGTCACACCAAAACCCTTTTGCCGCTGCCAAAGGGATCAGCATCGAAACCTCTGCACTGGTGTTTGGGTATAACCCCCACGAGCCGATTCTAAAAGGGTTAAATCTCTCCATCGGTGAGGGGAAAAAAGTGGCCATCATCGGTGCCAGCGGAAGCGGTAAAAGTACCCTCTCGCAATTACTGGTTGGATTTTACCCTCCGACATCGGGAGATATCCGTTACAATGGGATAAGTGTTCAGGAGATTGGATTCTCCCGCATACGTGACGCGGTGTTTGTGGTTTTGCAACAGCCTCTTATGTTTAATGAATCCCTCCGATTCAACCTCACCATGGGAGATGAGATTAGTGACGAAGCGATCTATGATGCTCTGCGTATCGCCCAGCTTTATGATTTTATCTCCACCCTCCCAAATGCTCTTGAGACACAAGTGGGAAAACTGGGGATTCGTCTCTCAGGAGGCCAGCGTCAGCGTCTTAGCATCGCACGGATGGTACTGGCCGATCCGAAAGTCGTTATCTTTGATGAATCAACCTCGGCGCTCGATGTCCATACCGAGTCGGCTTTGTTTGAGGCGCTGGAAAAATTTCTGGCAGAAAAAACCGTGATTATTATCGCCCACCGTCTCAGCACGATTACCAAAGCCGATTATATTTACGTCCTCGAAAACGGTACGGTATTGGAAGAGGGGACCAGAGAATCGCTTGTCCATCTGGATGGAAGCTTCAAGCGCTTTGTCCACAAACAACATTAAGGAGATAAGATGGAAAATAAATTTTTTGTCCGTGTTATGATTTTTACGGCATTAGGACTGGCAACGTGGCTCTTTTTTCCTTTTTTGAAAAGTTTTTTTGTCGCTTTATTATTGGCGATCGTTGTCTTTCCGCTTCACAGGATTGTCGAGGCAAAAGTACGCAATCTGAGATGGTTCCAGCCGGTTTCTTGTGTGGTTTCTGCGGGAATCGTTACGTTTGGACTCTCTTTAATCTTGTTTGCCCCTATTGCTTTATTTTTATACCATCTTCTTACTCAGCCTGCTTCTACGGTTACGACGCTCAAATCACTCGGAAGTCAGATTGATACCCTCTCCTCGCATCTTCCCGGTTTTCTTTCATGGCTAAAAGAACCGGTGGATCAGCTCATCGAGATGGGAAAACTTCACAAAGAAGAGATCATTACCGCAATAGCAGGATGGCTTGGAAGCGGATTGAAAACTTTTGCATCCATGCTGGGAGAGATGGCGATGATCGTAGTGTTTTTCTTTTTTCTCAGTTGGTACGGACGGAGTATTATCCTTTTTATCCTCCCGATCATCCCCCTCTCACGCACCATAAAACGGGCTTTTTTCACCGATATATTGACGACTACGGCGGTTGTATTTTACACTTTAGGGGGTGTGATGATTGCGCAGGGGTTGGCATTTGGTGTTTTCATCGCTTTTTTCGAAGGGTACAACCCTTTCTTGCTCGGCTTTATGGTCGCTGTCTCTGCTGTTATCCCCGTCGTCGGTACCGCATTGGTATGGGTCCCTGTAGCGGCGAATGAGTATTTGCACGGCAACATCGTAAACGCCGTAATTATTGCCATCTACTCGTGGGCAATGATGGCCTTTTTTATCGATAATATTGTCAAACTGGTGATTTTAAACTTTGTGAACCGCACGCTGAGCGATGGAAAAAGCAGGATGAATGAATTTTTGATTTTCTTTTCAATCGT
>JBFYRD010000247.1:0-3736 GCA_041302405.1 Sulfuricurvum sp. | reverse complement strand
CTGCATACGGAAGATATAGAGAAGTTCTGTGAGCGTTCCATGCGGCTGCAATGCAACATCAGTGATGGGGAATTGAGCATTCACAGTGATCGCGGTGATGTTACGATTACGCAAGAAGAGTGGCAATAACACGTCACTATTTGCTACATCTTTTCCTCCTTTATCTCTAAATCCGCTATACTGTCTCTATCTATATCTCTCTTACTACGGACATAAACATGAAACGAAAAATTGGAAAATTTAAAAGTTCTATCGCAACACTCGAACTTCAAGATCGCGTTTTACGTGAAAATACTCTCATTCTAGCAGAGCCAGGTTCAGGTAAAACGCATCTTGCAAATAAGATCCGCGAATTTGTAATCGAGAGAGGCATTGCAACCCTTTATCTCGATTTTTCCAACCCAACACCCGATCAGGTTGAGGAAAAATTCAAAATCAGCAGTGAATTTCATTATATGTGTTTTGATGAAACTGATGAATTTGATGCTGCTTTGGATGCTGCGATTGTGGCACGTCAAAATATTTATATGGCGGTTAGCCCTTCCTTTTTTGCCAGCAAACGGGATGTCAAAAGCAAACTTTCCCAAATGATGCAAAAACGGGAACTTTTGGATAATTACTATTACATCATGCAAGAGATTGCAAGTTTAGAGGGGTTCTATACCCGATTCGAAGATTTTATGTTCTATATCTTCGACCTTGTGAACCTCAAAAAATTTGGTCTTACGTTCTTGGCACAGCCGCATGAGATGTTTGAAAATCCGCGTATTAAACTGCTGTTTTCATTCCTCTTTGTTGGTCGTTGTACAAATGCTTATTATTACAACACCACGGTTCTGCGATCAATGGAACCGAATACGTTTTTGTATCAACATCGCGTCGATAACCGCTCACTCCTTTTCAACAACATCCAAAGTGATATCGTCTTTATTGACAAATAAAATTTCTACAATCTCTTTGTTTCGGATTTTCCGAAACGTTTGAACATCCCTCCCAAACGCGCTATAATTCCAATAATTTATTAGTTTTTATCAGGAGCGTACCGTATGGGAAGAGCGTTTGAATATCGTAAAGCCGCTAAAATGAAGCGTTGGGGAAATATGTCGAGAGTATTTCCTAAACTCGGCAAAATTATCACAATGGCGGCAAAAGAGGGTGGGGAAGATCCCGATATGAACCCGAAGCTCCGCAGTGCGATTTTGACGGCAAAAGCGCAAAATATGCCAAAAGACAATATCGATGCGGCGATCAAACGTGCCAGCGGTAAAGACGCTATCTCCTTAGCAGAGATGAATATTGAAGGAAAAGGACCTCACGGTGCGTTATTTTTCGTAGAGTGTGCGACCGATAACAATGCTAGAACAATCTCCAATGTCCGTACGGTTTTTGGTCGAGCCAAAGGGGAAACTCTTAACAATGGTTCATTAGAATTTATGTTTAGCCGTAAAGCGGTATTTCGATTCCCAACGCCTGCTATAGATCTCGAAGAGCTTGAATTTGCACTCATTGATGCCGGATTGGAAAGCATCGAAGAAGAAGAGGGTGAAGTGAGCGTTTATGGCGAATATACGGCATTTGGTGCACTCTCCGCTGAACTTGAAAAAATGGGAATTATTCCTGATAGCGCTGCACTGGAGCGTATCGCAAACTCTCCGGTAGAGTTTAGCGATGAGCAGATGGCGGATATCGAAAAACTGATCGATAAACTCGAAGAGGATGATGACGTCCAAGCGGTTTATACCAATATAGGCTAATTTTCCACCTCAGGGGGAACTCTTCTCTATATATCACACTATTATCACATATTTTAATAATCCTATAAAAATACTTTGCTATACTCTTTTCCTAACTATGCAGTTGAGGAGAAGCGATGACTATTTCATCATGTGTTAAAGGGGCGCTATTAGCCTCTTGTCTATTAGGATCGGTAGCGAGTGCTCAAGAATTTAAAGTACTCCCTATTTTGGATAAAAACTTTTGTCCAAATATTCAAGTAGGTGTATCGACAGGGTATATGAATCTTAAAAATGTCAATGCTGAAGGTTCTACCGTGGGTATAGAAATATCTTTGGATTGCCCTGTTTTTACCCTTCCTTGGGATAACCTCAGACAGCAAATCATGTTAAACCATTTTGATAGTGACGGTTTAAAGATGACAAATCTTGAATTTAATCCTTATTATCTCATTACACTAAACAATGGAATTGAGTGGGGATTCGGTCCTGGTTTTGGTGTGATTTTTTCAGATGCAGGCAAAAGTGATACGGTTTTCACCCTTCAAGCAGGAACTGGATTAAAATACAACATCAGTAAAGAACTCTATACCGGCGCTGATCTACGATGGCAATGGACACAAAATGCAGAATTGGGATCTGGGATCAAAGAAGATTTAGATAACTATCGTGCGCAAGTTAAAATTGGATACCGTTTTTAAAAATTTCTCCCATTTTTAAAATGGGAGATTTACTCAGATTCATTGTTTTCCTCATTAACTTTAGTATAATGAATTTTTGCGTCTAATAAAAGTGTTTTTGCAAAATGGGCTTTGGTTCCTGATGGGAAATGGGGATCTTTTAAGAGTACCGAAATTTTTTTACTTCCATTGTGTTGAATAAGTCGTTTTAAAGTACCTTCCCCCATTGCGTAAGCGAAATCAGCCAAATACCAACTTCCGAACTCTTTTTTAAGATATTTAATATACCGTATTGCCGCATCAGTTGAGCGAATAGGGTCTAGACGTTCATCATTCCCTTTTTTTACCGTCAATCCAAAATTTCGAGCACTTTGCTTTCCGAATTGCCACAAACCAGCAGTGCCGTACCCGCGAATGGTAGGATTGAATTTGGATTCTGAATAAGGGATAAGGGCAAAAAACACGGGGATACCTTCCGCTTCGAATTTTGATTTTATTTTTTCGAATTCTGTAGTTGTTTGTGTATAACGATGATAGAGGGGCTTGACGGTTCCCCGGTAACGATCGAGGGTAGTGTCTAATGCGCTCATATCAAGGAGTGATTCATCGCTTTGGAGTGATTGAAGGGAGAGATTGATGGCTTCGACATCACTGCGTGCAAAAAGGGTTAAGTGAGAAAAAAACAAGAGAATTAACCATAAAAGTTTTATCATCACTGTCCTTTAGTCTGAAAACTCTATCGTAGCGTAATAGACTTAATAGGTCAACAACCCTCTTAATTCACGTAAGGTATCTATGCGATAGGTGGCAGAGCTGAAATCGTGGCTAGCGGTAAAGTCATTTTTCACGATGACACATTCAATTCCTGCGTTGAGTGCTGATGTTAGTCCCCGTTGAGAGTCTTCAACGACGATTGCTTTATTAGGGTGGGCATTAAAAAGCTCTAGTCCTTTGAGATAGGGATCAGGATGGGGTTTGGCGCGTGGATAATCCTCTTCACACAAAATAAATTCCATAAAACGGGTCAGTTTTTTTTCTTGGTGGATAAGCTCAAAATCAATCCGTCGCGATGTCGTTACTATCCCCATCCGATAATGTTGTGAGAGATCGGCTAATACCTCTTCTACCCCTTGAATAAAAATATTTTCGGTACGTAGGTAATGCTGATAATAGGTACTTCGCCGTTGGCGTGCTCGATTGACCTCTTCTAAACTAATTCCTTGCTCCATGGCAATGTCCCACCAGTTACCGCCGTGTTTCATCAGTTCTAAATAGACACCAAGATCGAGCGTTACACCCAGCTCTTGCATTGCTTTTTCATTG
>JBFYRD010000245.1:0-3298 GCA_041302405.1 Sulfuricurvum sp. | reverse complement strand
CTCCCGACATGGTCTCATCAGCACTTCTGTCCCTCTTGAGGAATACCTCTACCGCGATGCGCGTTCTCAAAGCATCGCATTAACTCAAAACGAGAGAGAATGGCTTAAAAAGCATCCGGTTATTCGAACCGCTATCGATACCTCATGGGCACCTTTTGAATACATCGATGAAAAAGGAAATTATCACGGACTTGCCGCTGATTATCTCGCTTTAATTGCTCAAAAACTCAACATTCGTTTTGAACCGCATACTCAAGGGGTATGGAAAGATGCCGTTTCATTGATGGAGCAGCATAAACTTGATATGTACCCTTGTGCGGTCAAAACACCCCAAAGAGAGACATATGCCACATTCACAGCTCCTTATCTCAATTTTCGGATGGTTATCCTTACGAATGAGGATGCTCCCTATCTCGACAGTATCAACGATCTCAAAAATAAAACGGTAGCCGTTGCTCGAGGCTACCTTGCTGAAGAAACCTTAAAACGTCACTATCCTCACATCAAACGGCTCCAGGTCGATACCACCGCAGAGGGTCTTGAAGCGGTGGCGAATTCAAAGGCATACGCTTTTATCGATAATACCGCAGCAATCACCCATGCGATCAAAACCGAAGGCTACTCGAATCTTAAAATTTCCGGTGAACTTCCGCACCGTTTTGAACTCTCTATGGGGGTACGTAATGACTGGCCGATCTTTGCCGGTATCCTCGAAAAAGCACTCTCCTCCATCACCCAAGAAGAGAAAGACGCAATTTACGCAAAACACATTACTATTGAATATACCCAAGATATCTCGTGGATGCGGGTTTTACAAATCGTTATACCGCTGAGTCTCTTTGTTGCCTTATTGCTCTACTACACCCGCAAACTCAGAAGCATCAATAAAGTCTACAAAATGACCATGGTTAGTCTAACCCACACTCAGCAAGAACTTGAAGATGCAAACAAACGGCTTCTAAGTCTATCCACCACCGACACCCTAACACAACTCGCCAATCGCTACCATCTTAACAGCACCCTGCCGCAAGCTATCAGCAGCGCTCAACGCTATCAGAGACCGCTCTCTATCATTATGGTCGATTTGGACTATTTTAAAAGGGTCAATGATCTCTACGGTCATCATGTGGGAGACACTGTCTTGCAAGCAAGCGCAGCTATTTTAAAAGGGAACTGCCGAACCAGCGATACTGTCGGACGATGGGGAGGTGAAGAGTTTTTAATCATATGTCCGGAAACGAATATCGATGAAGCAAAACTTTTGGCCGAAAAACTCCGAAACCTTATCTCATCGGAATTTATATTCTATCCCCATACCCAAACTGCCAGTTTCGGGATCAGCACCTATCACCCTTCGGATACCACTGAAACAGTTGTAATTCGTGCGGATGAAGCGCTTTATCGAGCAAAAAATGATGGGCGAAACTGTGTCCGTGTCAATTAAGAACAAACTCAACACGTCGATTTTTTGATCGCCCCTCTTCGGTTGCATTTGAAGCTACCGGATCAGCATCCCCCATCCCATTTACGGTAATGATACTCGGAGCAATCCCCTGCTCTGCCAAATAATCTGCTACGAGTTTACCCCGCGCTTCAGCAATAATTTCATTGGTTGCATAAAGATGTTTCAGTCTTTGAGGGGGGATATCGTCGGTGTATGAATTAATAATAATCGTCTTTTTGCCGCTTTGCTTAAAGAGTTTTGCCCACTCATTCAAACGTGTTTTCCCTGCTTCATTCAGTGCAACTACCCGATTATCAAAGAGTTGAAAATTTCGAAAATAAGGAGCCGGTTCTGCGATGGTGATGATGGGCTGTTTGATGAGGGCAGGCTCAGGTTTTTGAACAACCGGCTTGGGCGCAGCAACAATAGCTGGTTTTTCGGCTTTTAATTCGCCCTTGTCTATTGGAGAAGGATCGATGATTTCCGGTACCGTAACTTTAGTTACAGGAGCAACTGCAATCACTGGTTTTGCCTCACTTGGAGGAGGAACCAAAAGTGGAGGTTTAGGTTTTTCGATCGAAGCAGGAACTTTAATCGGATTAGAAGCGACCGCAATCGGCGCTATCACTTGCCCCGCTTTGAGTTTTTCAATCTCCATCATCACACAAGCACCTTTAACATCGCGCGCCGTGAGCGTATAAATATTCCCCTTACTCTGCCATATCGGATTTTTGAGCGGTTTGAGATCTTGATCCAACCCTTGATACTTACGGACAGCGTACCCTTTGGGAATGTTAACGGTAAGGATATTTTCGGCGGTCACACAATTTGGACTGCTTTTACAATCGCCGCCGCTGAGGAGGATTTTGTAAACACCGTTTTCTTCAGAGACCAAAAAATCATCTTTATAAGCACGCTGTACGTACGAGTAACGGTCAGTGTTTGCAAATGAGAGTTTAACACTTCCATCTTTTAATTTTTCGATTGCATGCTCTTCTGGTCGAACATAGACAATCCGATTCGCATCAAATCCCCGATCGAACATAAATCCGTAATTTTTATTTTTGCCACCTTGGTAATTAAAGTGAAAAATCCCCTCCGAAAAATCGGCTTGAGGATAAAAAATCATCTCCGATACATCTGCACTCAAATGTGTCCAACTTAACCCTATACTTAGTAGTCCGATTACTATTTTACGCTGCATTATCACCTCGCTCTAATACACGAATAATACACTATCCTAAACCAATCTTCGGTTAAAGGAAAAAACTCTAACCGCCAGTACCCCTTGATCACAATGTTCTTCATGAAGATAGTAATAAAATGTGCTACAATAAACCCATACGACCTCAAAGGATATACATGATGAAAAAAATTTTAGTCTTGATGAGTATCGGAGTTTCTGCATTAATCGCAGCAGATGGCGCAAAGCTTTACGGTGCAAAATGTGCGGAATGTCACGGAGTTGATGGAAAAGAAACCGCAATTTCCGGAAAAGCGATCATTGGTGGAGGTACCCTTGCGAAGCTAGAGGGTTACAAAGCGGGAACATTCGGCGGTGCCCAAAAAGAGACCATGCAAGCAAGCATCTCAGGAATCAGCGACGGAGATCTTAAAACCATCGCTGCGTATGTTGATACATTAAAATAATTAAACACTTAAAGCCACCCGTATTTTTCGAATACGGGGGTACAACTTCTTTAGGTTAGTTTTACAGCAACCTCTCAAACTCTTCTGCCGGGACCGGCGGGCTTTTATAGTACCCTTGGTACATCGTACACCCTTTCTCCCGTAAAAAATCAATCTGTTCAATTCGCTCCGTACCCTCAGCCAGTACCTGAAATCCCAATGCAT
>JBFYRD010000244.1:0-11297 GCA_041302405.1 Sulfuricurvum sp. | reverse complement strand
TCGCCACGGTATCTCTCGTGCGCTTTGTACATTCGATCCGTCATTCCGTGCTATCTTGAAACCATTCGGTATGCTTACTCGCGATGCTCGTATCGTTGAGCGTAAGAAACCAGGTAAGCGTAAAGCACGTCGTTCTCCTCAATTCTCAAAACGTTAATCGTTTCTTTCTTCCCTTCTTTTGGGAAGAAATTTTCCTCCACTTATTTCCTTCACTATTTTTTTATTCTCTCCATAGAAATCTCTGAATGTTATTTTTTAGCAACTCGAAAAAGCTTTTTGTTATACATATCGTCCATAACGACAATAAAAGCTAATGCATCTTTTTCAAGTTCTTTGTTGTGTGCAGCAGGGACAAGCCGCTCATTTTTATAGACAAATGTGAGGGCTTCTTTATTAGGTTGGATAATATCTACATCATTTCGATCACGTAATGCAAACATATCATTGAACAACATAAAGGCGACCTCTCTTTTTTTGTTGCTGAAGATTGAGTGTCCGAGTACCGGATAGATCAAATCGACTCCAATTAAATCAAGTGCGGTTGCTAAAACATCAGGTTGTGTAGTAAGTCCATTAAATTTTTGCGGTTTTATTCCCTCTGCGACGATGAGTGCGGGGATATGGAACATATTAATCGGAACGATATCATCTCCGTAAACACGCACATTATGATCGGCGACGACAACAAAAACGGTATCTTTATAATAGGACTCTTTTTTAGCTAATTCGAAAAGTCGACCGATAGCAAAGTCAGCGTATTTAACTGCATTCTCGACACCATATTTCGGTTTTCCGCTAATAAAATCTATTTTCCCCTCTGGTAATTCAAATGGGGAATGATTCGATGATGAAAACATGACGGAGACAAATTTTTCCCCTTTTGCAGCATGGGATTTAAATTTTTCGTTTGCTTTAAGTACCAGATCTTCATCGCTGACTCCCCAAGTGCTAACGAAATTTGGATGTTGGTAATCTTTTTGTTCGATCACTTCATCAAAACCGTTTCCCATATACCAGCTGCGCATATTGTCAAATCGACCTTCACCACCGTAAATGAAGCTCGATTTATATCCTAATGGTTTGAGTAAAGCGGCAAGAGTGAAAAAATCATTTTGGGATTTATTCCGTTTGATAACGCCTTCACCCGGAAGCGGTAAAAAACCTGAGCTCATCCCCGCCAATCCTTGAATACTGCGGGTTCCATTACTAAAGAGATTCGTAAACGCGATCCCTTCTTGTGAGAGTTTTTCTAGGTTAGGAGTTATAGCAGCATCCCCGCCACTGAAACCTACAAATTGGCTCCCCATTGACTCTTGGATAAAGATAACGAGATTTTTAGGCTTTTCGGTTTTAAAATGGGTCGGTTCAAGCCGATTGAAGGGGAGCTCTTGATTTGGATTTAAGGAGAGTTTTTGACCGACACGTGCATAAGCTTCGGAAAGCTCCATTTTTCCATAAGGTTTGATAAGGCTCTCCTCTTTGGCGTAGCTTCTATAGGCATATCCGATTGAGTAAAGAGAATTTTTTGCGATCTCATTGGCTATACGGTTGGGGCTGTAGAGGGCATCGGAGATGTTTGCAGGACGGTGACCGAAAGAAGAACGGATACCGATGAAAAGAACAGCAACTACTACTGGAAACAAAAGAAGGCGTTTCCATAGCGGTACTTGCATTGCTTGGACCAGACGAAGCGGTGAGAAACGAAGGTATGCCCAGCCTACAATAATCAACATGCCCAACATAACTAAAAGCTGCATTGGATACTCTTTGAGGATCATGGATGTGACCTCTTGAGGATATTTTAGGTATTCAATAAAAAGATAGTTAGGACGAACATCGTATTGAGCTATGAATGGAAACGTAGCATTTTCGATATAAAGGGCAATCAAAAGTAAACCAAGCACATAACTGCTGATGAATTTACTGGTATATTTTGAAAGTGATGAAGGGGTAATCGCCATAAGCAAAGCAGGCAGGACTAAAATAATGGATGTTGTCATTGTATCGAGCTTAAGCCCATAGAGAAACGAAAAGAGTGATTGGGTAAAACTGATGTCGTCAAGGCGGTCAAAGTATGTAATGTACAACCCTAGACGCCCTAAGAAGAAAAGTCCGATAAAGAGGAGATAGATTTTGAGAAGTTCTCTAAGCATTATAAGCCTTTATAATAAAAGTATAGTTATATGACATGAAAGATAACAAATAGTTAAAAAAAAGTTAACGAAGAATTTTTTGATACTGTTTTGATATGCTACATAATGAAAGCGTGATAAAATATCAAAAAAAGGATGAATTAAATGAAAAAAACAGTTTTGTTATCAATATGCGCGATGGTATTATCGATTGGTAGTATAGCAAGTGAAACTCACAGCAAACCACATTGGGATTATTCAGAACATGGACCTGCATGTTGGGGCGATTTTGCTCAAGAATGTCAGAAGGGGCATCTTCAATCCCCTATTGATATCAAAAGTAAAAAAAGCAAAACATTAGAAGGGGCATTTAAGATCCGTATGAATGAAGATGTTCATACAACAGCCGATGTAATCGATAATGGCCACACCATTCAAGTCAATGTTAAAAATGGAGGGAGTATTATTGTTAATAAAAAAAATTATCAGTTGCTTCAATTCCATTTTCATGGACATTCAGAACACACTGTTGATGGCAAACAATATGAATTGGAAGGGCATTTAGTTCATCGAAGTGCTGATGGATCATTGGCCGTTATTGGAGTATTGTTTGTAGAGGGTAAAAACAATCCTCTTTTGGATAACGTTTTAGGAGGAATTGGGCGAAGCATTCGTATCGATCCGCAAGATCTACTTCCGAACGATGCAAATCACTATTATCATTACGTCGGATCATTGACAACTCCACCGTGTACAGAAGGGGTACAATGGTATATTTTAAAACAGCCTGTCAGTGCTTCGAAAGATCAAATTCAGACAATGCGAAAATATTACGAGAACAATTATCGTCCTGTTCAACCCCTTAGTGGCCGTAAAATCGAGTCTAAATAATGGTATAATCTCCCCTAAAAAGAAGGGGAGAGATGAAGATATTTTTATTTCTTCTACAGAGTATTTGGTTGATTGCTTCAACACTGCACCTGAGTACTTCATCAAATCCTGCACGTCTTAATCCCCTCGTCGCAACCGATTCTGCCAGTTCCTCTATCGCTGGATTTTTATTTAATTCTCTGGTGAAATATGACGAGAGTGGTCAAAAAATTATCGGTGATTTAGCCGAATCATACCGCTTTGTTACCCCGACAGTGATCGAATTTAAGCTTCGTCGTGGGGTGAAATGGCATGATGGAAAGCCTTTTAGTGCTCATGATGTCCTTTTTACCTATAATCTGATCAAAGCACCGACAACGATTACCCCTTATGCTTCTGATTTTAGGGTCATTAAAAGTGTTAAGGTAATCGATGATTATACATTGCATGTAGTGTATGAAAAACCTTACTTTAAAGCGTTAGAGATATGGATGATGGGGATTGTCCCAAAACATATTCTAAGTAGAGAAAATGATATTATGGGCTCTAAATTTAATACGTCGCCGATAGGTACTGGTCCTTATATCCTGAAAACACTCGAATTTTCAAAGCAGATCGTGATTGAAGCAAATCCAAACTATTTTGAACATAGACCAAAAATTGATAAAATTATTTTTCATGTTATCAGCGACCCTATGACACGGTTTTTGATGCTAAAATCGGGTCAAATCGATGTAAGTGGCTTGGAGCCGATGCAGTATGAACGGCAATTGGATCAATCCTTCCATCAACAATTTTCAACTTTGGAACTCCCCTCTCACAGTTATACCTATTTGGGTTTTAATCTTCGTCTGAAAAAGTTTCAAGATCCCAGAGTGCGTGAAGCACTCTCCCTTGCAATTGATCGACAAGCGTTGATTGATGTTTTATTTTTGAAACACGGGAATGTCTGCACCGGACCTTTCCTCCCCGGCAGCAAAGGGTTTAACAAAGAGATTAAAGCACCAAAACATAATTTAGCACGTGCTAAAGCTTTACTCAAAGCTGCGGGCTACAGTGCTCAAAAGCCTTTTGAATTTGAAATCGCCACTTCCAATTCGAATGCTATCCGCCCTTATGCGGCGGAGATTTTGCAACGGCAGTTATTGGATGTTGGGGTAAAAGTAACCCTGCGTATTATGGAGTGGCAAGCTTTTTTAAACACGGTTGTTGCACCGAGAAAATTTGATACGGTGTTGTTGGGGTGGTCACTCTCTCTCACTCCTGATCCATATGCTCTTTGGCACAGTGAAAGTGATGTTCCGGGTGGATTTAATCTGGTCGGATACCATTCGCAGAAGACGGATAGACTGATTGAGCAGATGGAAGGTTCAACCGATCCCGAGAAGATCGCTTTGTTACAGCGGATGATTTTCGGTCAAATTGTAGAAGATAACCCCTATCTGTTTTTAGTCGTCCCAAACGATATCAATGTTTACAGCCGCTCCATAAAAGGGATCAAGCCGACCATTAACGGCATTTGGGAAGATTATATAAATTGGGAGAAACGGTGAAAAAAATTATCTTGTTTGATTTGGATGGGACATTGATAGATTCTACGGAGGCTATTTTGGAAAGTTTTTACCACTCTCTTCGAACCCATAATTATGAGACAGAGGTGAGTGAATCGATGATAACCTCGCAAATCGGGCATCCATTAGAGGTAATGTTTGCGGGTGTTGGTGTTCATACAGATTTAGTTGATACATATGTAAGCACTTATAAGCTTTATTATCGAGAAATTTCATGTCAAAAAACGTTTTTGCTCCATAATGCGGTTGAAGCAATAAAAGAAGCGGCGTTATTTGCAAAACTAGGGATTGTTACGACCAAAACCGGACGTTATTCGCGAGAATTAATGGAGCATTTTAAAATTATGCACTATTTTGATGTATTAATTGGTTTTGAGGACGTCGAAAACCGAAAGCCCCATCCTGAGCCTATTTTAAAAGCACTCATTCAAATGGGACATGAACATCATGAGGCATGGATGATTGGTGATACTCGTTTAGACATTGAGGCATCTAAGCGTGCAGGGATTAAGAGCGTAGCGGTAACGACTGGATATGATAATTTAGAACAATTACTCACATTAACTGACGTTATACAAAGTGATGTTCTTGAAGCGGTTCGATACATCGCTCAGAGGGGATGAAAGTAACACTTCATCTTTGGTTTTAAACCTCGTAAAAGGTGAAAAGCTACATTTAAGAGCAACTTTCATAGAATACGTGTACTGATTAAAATTAAACTTAAGAACTTAAGTCAGAGGGAGAATTAATGCTAGAGATTCGATGGCATAGTCGTGCCGGACAAGGTGCCGTAACCGGTGCCAAAGGTTTAGCCGATGTTGTATCTACCACCGGTAAGCATGTTCAAGCATTTGCGTTTTACGGTTCCGCTAAACGTGGAGCTGCAATGACCGCTTATAACCGTGTTGATGATAAGGTCGTTATGAACCATGAAAAATTTATGGCTCCCGATTATGTTTTGGTTATTGACCCTGCGCTCGTTTACGTGGCTGATATCACAGCTAATGAGAAAGAGAGTACGGTTTATATCATTACAACGCATATGAGTACGGAAGAGTTAATAGCTTCACAGCCAAAACTTCAAGGTAAGAAAGTCTTTACCGTAGACTGTATCAAAATTTCACAAGAAACGATTGGAAAAGCGATTCCTAACACTCCAATGCTAGGTGCTTTAATGAAAGTATCTGGAATGTATGAGATGGAATTTTTCAAAGAGAACATGATACGTGTACTCAAAAAATTACCTCAAAAAATTATCGATGCTAACATGATCGCGATTCAACGCGCGTATGATGAAGTGAAATAAGGAGAATCGGATGGAAAATAGAGGATGGGATGGATTTGAAATCGGTGCGATGCTTCGTTCATTTGATGGAGCAACACGCGATATTGCGACAACATTGCCTGAAGATCGCCCTTATTCAAAATCAAACTCGTTTACGGCGAGTGTAGCGGATTGGCGTATTGAAAAGCCTTTGTTTAACAAAGACTATTGCATTGATTGTCAATTTTGTTGGATTTATTGTCCCGATATGTCTATTATTGCACGCGATAAAAAAATGATCGGAATCGATTTTGATCACTGTAAAGGGTGTGGGATCTGCGTTGAAGTTTGTCCGACGAATCCGAAATCACTTTTAATGTTTCCGGAACAAAAAGATGAAGAAGCTGCACTTGCCGAATGGCCTGAAAAAGAGAAAAAAGCTGATACTGTAGTGGAGGAAGACTAATGGCGGATACAATGGAACTACGAGATATTGAAGTCTGGGATGGAAATATGGCGGCAAGCCAAGCGCTTCGTCAAATACAAGTTGATGTGGTAGCTGCTTACCCGATTACTCCATCGACTCCTATCGTTGAAAATTACGCTGGTTTTGAGGCAAACGGTTATGTGGACGGTGAATTCGTTATGACCGAATCAGAACATGGTGCAATGTCGTGTTGTATCGGAGCATCAGCCGCTGGCGGACGTGTTGCGACCGCTACGTCATCACAAGGTTTTGCGTTGATGGTTGAAACGCTTTACTCTGCATCAGGAATGCGTTTACCAATTATCCTTAATGTTGTCAATCGTGCTATCGGTGCTCCATTGAATGTTAATGGTGATCACTCCGATCTATACATGGGGCGTGATACGGGTTGGATTCAATTTGATGCGTATTGCCCTCAAAATGCATACGATCTGAATTTTATTGCGTTTAAAGTAGCAGAAGATCATGATGTTCGTTTGCCGGCAATGGTTCACCAAGATGGGTTCATGACTTCTCACACTGCTCAAGGTGTTCATACTATGAGCGATGAAGTGGCGTACAATTTTGTGGGTGAGTTCAAACCGATGAATGACATGCTTGATCTTGATCATCCGGTTACTCACGGTGTTCAAACAGAAGAAGATTGGCATTTTGAGCATAAAGCACGCCAACAACATGCACTTATGACGGCAGTAATGCCTAAAATTGAAGCGGCTTTCGATGAATTTGAAAAATTGACAGGGCGTCGTTACAATGTTGTCGAATCTTACGATATGGAAGATGCAGAAGTTGCTGTCGTATGTTTAGGAACATCGGTTGAAACGGCTCGTGAAGTAGCTGAAGAGATGCGTCAGCAACACGGTATTAAAGCTGGTGTTGTAGGAATTCGTGTTTTCCGTCCATGGCCGCTCGAACAAATCGCAGCGGTATTAAAAGACGTTAAAGCGATTGCAGCGTTAGACCGTTCTAGTCCTCACGGTACAGTAGGGGCACTATTTAATGAAATCTCAGGTTCATTATTTAACACGGATACTAAAGCGGTTCTTACCAACTATATTTACGGATTAGGTGGACGAGACTTAACGAAAGCACACTTGGTTGGTATCTTTACTGAACTTAAAGCAAATGCGGATGCGGGCAAAGCAACCACTCCATTGCAACAGTATATCGGTCTTCGCGGACCGAAACTCTCTTTTTTCTAAGGAGCCCTTATGTCAGAAATTAAAAAAATTAAAAATCTCAAAGATTTCTCCACTTCAGCGGATCGCTTTGAGGGGGCTAACCTTCTTTGCCCTGGCTGTGCCCACTCGATTATTGTACGTGAAGTATTGAATGCAACTAATGATGATTTAATTCTTGCGGCATCAACAGGATGTTTGGAAGTGTGTACGGCAGTTTATCCGTATACTTCATGGGATGCATCATGGATTCATATCGGATTCGAAAACAGTTCTTCTGCAGTTGCAGGTGCTGAAGCAATGTACAAAGCACTAAAAACTAAAGGCCGCTTAAAACAACCGGATCGCACTCCTAAATTCGTTGCATTTGGTGGTGATGGCGCGACTTACGATATCGGATTCCAATGGATATCAGGATGTTTTGAGCGCGGACACAACATGATGTACGTTTGTTTGGATAATGAAGTTTATGCAAATACCGGCGGTCAGCGTTCAAGCTCTACTCCAATCGGTTCATCTGCCACTACGTCTCCTGCAGGAAGTACGAGTTATGGTGAAAAGATGATGAAGAAAGATATGATGTCTATCATGGCAGCGCATGGTGCTCCATATGTTGCTCAAGTTGCTCCAAACAAATGGAAAGACATGATAGCGAAAATCCAAAAAGGATTTGCAGTTGAGGGCCCAGTGTATATCAATGCAATGTCAGCGTGTACCACTGAGTGGAAATTTGCTCCGGAAGATACCATTGCTGTTTCTGATTTAGCAGTCGATTCATTGGTTTTCCCATTGTATGAAATCATTGACGGACGTGAGTTAAATATTACTTATCGTCCAAAAAATGTAATTCCTGTACGTGATTATTTAGGTGCTCAAGGGCGTTTTAAACACCTTTTCACTAAACAATATGAGTACTTGATCGATGAGTGGCAAAAACGTGTTGACCGTGATTGGGTATACCTTCAACGTCGTGAAGAAGCACGCGTCTAAATGCTTCACTATTTGATGTCTGAGTTATAAAGCTCAGCATCATTTTCCCTCCAATCATCTTTTAAATTTTTTCTTCACCAATATAGTTGGAACTCTCTTTGCTTATTTATAACCAATAAAATTATTATTGGATAATCTATGTATCGTATGACCTATAATCACACCGGAGTTACCGGATGTTCTGCTCGTGGAATTGCCAAGCGTGAAAGTGAAAAAGAACTTCAAGAACTTGCTGAAGAGCTCAAGGATTCAATTTGTAATATTCATATCGAAAAAGTAAAAGAGGATATGGATCAACATCTTCCGATGGATATTTTTATGAATATGAAAGAACTTCAGTGAATCAATATTTTCTTGTGCTCGATGCTGGGACCGGAAGTATCCGTTCCATTATTTTTGATACTTTAGGAAATCAGATTGCCATAGCACAGTATGAGTGGGAACATATTGCTGAAGCGGGTGTTCCCGGATCAATGGGATTTGATTTTGTTCGCGGATGGGAACTTGCGAAAAAGTGTATCGCTGAATCGATCGCTGCATCAAGAATAGATCCCGCTGATATTATAGCGGTATCGGCATCCAGTATGCGTGAGGGGATTGTCGTATATGATGATGAAAAACGTGAGCTATGGGGTGTCGCGAATGTCGATGGTCGCTCAGGCGAGGAAGTTTCCTATCTGAAAAAAACATTTCCCTCACTGGAAGCAGAGGGTTACGCGACAAGCGGGCAAACCTTTGCCCTCTCTGCCGCACCGCGATTGCTCTGGCTGAAAAACAACCGCCCAGCTCTTTATGAGAAAGCCCGTTATTTTACGATGATCAGCGATTGGATCCTTTTCAAGCTCACCGGAGAGTTAGCAAGTGAGCCTTCCAATGCAGGTACGGCGGGAGCTTTTAGTCTTAAGACTCGCGATTGGAATAAACGGGAGTTTGAACAATGCGGGCTCAAAGATCTGTTTGTACCGATACGAGAGAGTGGAGAGACTTTAGGCCACATAAACGCAAAGGCATCTGAAGAGACGGGTTTAAGCACAAAGACACTCGTTGTTATGGGTGGCGGAGATGTGCAGATCGGCACTGCGGGATTAGGTGCTTCAAAGCTTGGAGATGCAGTGATACTCGGCGGGAGCTTTTGGCAGCAGGTGGTCAATATTCCATCCGATGCAGCGCTCTCAAATGCGATGCTGTTACGGGTTAATCCGCACGTCGTTCAAGGGATGTCTCAGGCGGAGGGGATCACCTTTTTCACAGGGCTGGTAATGCGGTGGTTTCGTAACAGCTTTGGGTGTGGAAAAAGTTATGCAGAGCTTGAAGCTATGGCTTCACGTATCCCCCTCGGATCGTACGGAATCACCCCAATATTCAGTGATCGGATGAACTATGGCGAGTGGATACACGCCTCCCCTTCATTTATCGGTTTGGGGTTAGATGAATCCAAATACAATGTCGCATCTATGTTTCGCGCCCTCGAAGAGAATGCGTGTATCGTCAGTGCGATTAATCTGGAAAATATTAAAGCCTTTAGCGGCGTATTACCCAGATCTCTTACGTTTGCAAGTGGTGCTTCCAATGGATCCTTATGGTCACAAATTTTAGCGGATGTGACGGGATTAGAAGTTCGGGTACCGGTAGTCAAAGAAGCGACGGCACTGGGTGTAGCGATGGCTGCAGGAATCGGTGCAGGGGTCTATAAAAGCTTCGAAGAGGCTGGGAATGAGATCGTAAAAATCGAACGGACGTATGAGCCAAATATGACCAATCACGCAGAGTATGGCGAGATCAAAGAGAGATGGCTCAAAGTCTACTCTAAACAGATGGAGTTAGTAAAAGAAGGTATTTTGGAGCCGATGTGGAAGGCTCCGGGAATTTAGAATCCATACGCCTTTTCATCAAGTAAATCAAGTTCTTCAGTATATTTATCGTCCACAAACGGCTCATAGTGTGATTTGTAGTAGGCATAATGTTCCGTATGCTTATGCCCCTCTAGTGACTCCTCATCAGCCCATGATTCGACGGCGAAGAATTTGCGCGGATTGTTCTGGGATTGGAAGATGTAATAAAAAAGACATCCCGGCTCTTTCAGTGATGGCTCAACCATATCTTCTAATAATTTTTTCACTGTTGCGATATGTTCCTCTTTGGCGATAAAGGTCACTTTTTTTGTAATTTTCATCTATTTATTCCTTATTTTGATTTTTCTGTCATCCTGAACTTGATTCAGGATCTAAGATTGCGGATCAAGTCCGCAATGACGATGTGGTTTATTTCTTCAATTTAGCCTGTTCTAATTCCCAATATTCCATTTCAAACATTTTATCCAATGAGAGCGATTTCCATCCCCCGAGTTGTTCGGCAGAGAGGATGGCGGTGATGGTGTGTTTGACGATGTCGCCGATGATATGGGACTCTTTTTCATCTTTTCCGAGTACCACAATCCCGACCCCTTTGATCACCGCGTAGCGAGGGGAAAGATCGAGACAGATATGTTCAGAGGAGGCATTAGTATCGAAGTAGCTTTTATAATCGGTTGTAAATTGAGCAATCCCCCCTGCGATATCACCGTCGATGATGGCAGGGAACGGCTTGATACGGATCACGTGCTCGGGAGTCAATCCCCCTTTTTTGACAAGGGTTTCGAGATTGGGTAGGATACTAAAGAGCTGAGCGCGCGGCGAGTCGATCAGCAAAGGAAAGAGATCGCATCCGCGCAGTTTTGCCGCTTCGATTCCTACCGCTTCTGCGATAGTATTGTCCCCTTTCCCTTCGCAGTCTCCGCAGGCGAGGGTGACGTGTTCAGCCAGATAG
>JBFYRD010000243.1:0-4994 GCA_041302405.1 Sulfuricurvum sp. | reverse complement strand
ATGCCCTACATACTCATACTAAACGCAACCGAAAACATACGGGTATCTTGCGGAGATTGGTATTTACTGCTGCTATTATAACGCACCCCGTAGTAATGCTCCTCAAAAAGGTTATCCACCTTTAATGAAATTTTTGTATGTTTATCAAACGCATAACTGCAAAAAAGATTCGTCACAAAATGACCGTTTACTCTCGCTAAAATCCCATTATCATACGGTGCCGCCATAATCGGGCTTGCCCATCGAAACGACGGAGAAATCCGCCAATCCCCATAACGCAATGTCCCTCCCCCTTTTAACACATGGGATGCACTGTAAGGAATTGCATAATCGTATGTGTATTTGATCTTGCCATCGACATAACTGTAATGCGTCCAGTAACTCAGATCGTACCCCGAAAAAAATGAATGTCCCTGATAGGATATATCCCCACCGTACACAACCGCTTGCGTAGAGTTATCCGCCCCGACCGTTTCAATAATCGTCGTATCGGGGATAAAATTTGCTTTATCGGGCAAAAACTCCTCATTCGAGATAATATCTTTGATTCTCGAGTAATAGATCGAAAAACTCAATTGATCGTTCTGCGTTAAGAACCAATCCATATCGTATTCAATACTTTTACTTTTTTCCGGTTTAAGATCAGGATTGGCAACTCTAAATCGATCCGTTTGGTAGGTATTTCCATCCCCGAGCGTATTCGCCTTTAACGGAGTGCCGTACATTTTGTATTTTTGGTAATTCGAGGGGGCGAGATAGGCTTGCGAATAGATCAGTTTGTGGGTCATCGCTTCATTCGAATGGATGAGAGCAATACGGGGGTTAAAGGTTGATCCGTACTCACTGCTTTGATCATACCGTCCGGCAAGAGAGAGCTGGAGGTTATCGTTGAGGGCAATCTGGTCTTGGAGATACACCGCGCTGTTATGCCATCGAATTGTAAAAATAGGGGCAACTATCGTATCATTACTCCCTGCATAATAAATATTTCCCGATAAACTCGGAGACGGTAAATCCATCGTCATCGGCGTTGATTCAAACCACTCGTGTGAAAATCCCAAAAGGAGATCATGGTTTTCTATCTTGGTATTTAAGGTCTCTTCCAGAGCATAACGCTCTGATTTCGAATATTTGTATCCGGGTTTATAGGCGGTATATTTGTTGATAAAGTAGCTATCAATCAAAAGCTCTGTCGAATCGTAACTGAGGGTCGTCGTAGAGTCAATATCCTCGAATATTTTGCCACTGTAACGACCGTAATACCCCATTAATTCGGTATTTAGATTCGAGTCGTTGTCAAAAACATTACTGGTGGAGTTCCCTTGATTCATCGCGATGAGGGTAGATTCTGAGGAGTACCGATAGTTTGCGCCCATATCAAAACCCCCATTTTGATACCGTGCACTGATCGATTTGGAGATATGGGGCTGAAAATCAAACTCATCGTTTCTACTGGAAAGTATAAAATCACTTGGATACTCTTTTTCGAAATCATAATCTTGGTCGTTATGATAATGCGCTTTCAGATTCAATCGCCCCTCTCCCAAGGCAATCGATTTCACCCCATAAGCATATCGATACCCATTTTTTCCTCCGGAGATTCCGATCTCATCATTCGGCACTTTAGCGCTGATGAGATTGATAACACCGCTGAGTGCATCCGCGCCATACACCACCGATGCCGCACCATAAAGGACTTCAACCCGTTCAATCCCAAACAAAGGATACTGCATCGAGTGGCTTAGAATCTCTCCATCACTCTGATCAATCTCTATCCCGTCTTGAAGGACTTTAAAATAGTTCGTCCCCATCACACCGCGAATCCCAATCTGATTTAAAATCCCGCTGTCGGCATATCGCATTACCTGGATGCTCGGCAAATCATTCAAAAGCTCATCAAGCCCGCGATACCCTCGGTCTTCGATTTGTTCTTTCGAGACAACAATCATTTTAGCGGGGGTAAAATTGAGTGTTTGAATTGACTTGGAAGCAGAATGAACTTTCATTTGTTGCAAATCATACAAATCAAGCCCAAATACGTCATCCATTAAATCAATTTTGTATTCATTCGCACTCAGCAATGATACAGAAGCTATCAGAGACAAAAGGTGCTTCATGGTTTTACCATTATTCATATCACTCTATTTTAAAATTTATTTTTGATAATTATTATAATTTATTATAACAATTTAATGTTTTGCTATACATAAAAATATCACGTGACTTCAGATAGTTAAAGATTTTACTATACATAATCAATCTCGCAACGATATCGCAAAATGTAAATTCAAATAATGATATTAAAGTGATTGTGTAGATGGCAGACACCTAGGGGTTGAATCCTCGCGCAATATTAACAAATCTTACTAAACTAATCTCTCTTTTGCGCAATCTTCGCTTATTTTAACTTCTCGTTATGGCACTATAATGGCACTTATTATAGCTTATCAATTATTGCATAACCTACTTTTCCGTTCGTGGTGAGAGTGTCGAACCATCAACTGCACACCCTTCGACAGGCTCAGGGCGAACGGTGTTGTATTTCCTACTTCGGGGTTATGCAAGAAGTCTATTCTTGAACTTGTTGGTATGAAAAAAATCTGCTTCTACCTTGTCTTTTTGCATCATACATGGCTTTATCAGAATTTTGTAACAGTTCTTTACTATTTTGTCCATCATTAGGATAGATAGCTATTCCGACACTGGCTGAAATAGTTACTGCTGTTCCATTCAAATCGAACGGTTGAGCAAGTTTTTCGATGATGATGCGAACAACTCTCTCTGCATCTTCAGGGGAATCAATTTGCGGAAGAATCGCAGTAAACTCATCGCCTCCCATTCGCGCAACCGTATCCGATTCACGAACGGATTCAGTTAAACGTTCACTTACCTTGACAAGGAGTATATCTCCCATGTCATGTCCCAATGTGTCATTAACCTGTTTAAAATAATCCAAATCGATGAAGAGCAGTGCAAGGGATCTGTTAGTGCGGTGGGCAATTTTAATCTCCTGGTCGAGTCGATCAGCGAACAAACTTCTGTTAGGCAAACCCGTTAAAAAATCATAATTAGCTTGCTTCCAAATAATCTCATCGGCTTGCTTTTTCTCCGTGATATCAGAAAAAATAGCGAGGTACATACGGACTGAATTATCTTGATTATAAATAACCTTGATTGATAGCCATTCAGGATAAAGATCACCATTTTTGCGCTTATTCCATAATTCTCCATCCCAGTGACCAATAGTATTTAAATCATCCCACATTTTTCTATAGAATTCTTGGCTTTGTTTCCCTGAACGCAATATTTTTGGTGTCAATCCCTTAATTTCTTCAAGTGAATAACCTGTTGTTGCGCTAAAAGCTGGATTGACCGTGATAAAGCAATTATTATGATCGGTAAGTACAATATTTTCACTCGCTGTTTCGAAAATGGTGGCAGATAATTGAAGTTCATCTACATATTTACGTATCTCTTTGTGAGAAAGCCGAAGATCAAGATGTGCCATAACCCCATCCGCTAGTGTTTTGACAGCATCAAGCTGCTCTTGGGCTATCGGTCGCGCTTCCGTGTCAATAACACAGAGTGTTCCTAAGTGTATCCCATCCGGCGTAACGAGCGGCACCCCCGCATAGAAACGAATCCCTGGACCATCTGTGACCAATGGATTGTCATAAAAACGTTCATCTTCCAATGCATTTTCAACGACAAAAGCACCATCTTGCAATATAGCGTGGGCACAAAATGCAACGTCACGCGGCGTTTCTTTCGCATCAATGCCAACAATGGATTTAAACCATTGGCGGTTTTCATCCACAAGACTAATAGCCGCAATAGGAGTTTTACAAATATAACTTGCCAACTGAACCATACTGTCAAATACGGCTTCAGGCTCAGTATCCAAAATATTATATTTTCTAAGCTCAGCTAAACGTTCTTGTTCGTTTTGAGGAAGAGGTGCGATTTTCATGGAATAACCTACATCTAATAGTTTCTTTATAGATAAGTATAACAAATTTTTCTGTACAAGACGTTTTGTCTATCCTCTTTAAAGAGAAACAGCTGGTAAGATAACAGATAAAAAAAGAATGTAAAAAATAAATATTGTAGAAAAACATAAACATCGTAAAACAGGGGATTTAATAGATGGCGGACAGCTAGAGATTCGAACTCTAGGTAGGTTGCCCTACACACGCGTTCCAGGCGTGCGCCATCGACCACTCGGCCAGCTGTCCAGTTTAATGCAAGATTGAAATTATACCTAAATGAGCTTAGGATTAGCCTTAATAGCTATATTTATTCTTTGAAGGTTTTTTACGTGCTTGCTCTTTCTTCCATCGCCCATTGATATGGTTGAGCCAAGAGAGAAAAATTCCAATCAAAATCAATCCAGCACACACCTCATAACCAATCGCCCAAATCACAAAGAAAGAGGCTAGATTAAACTGTAAAAAATACTCATAATTCGCTTCCGCAACAAATAAAAATAAAAACAGTAAGCCCATCAGATAGGGGATAATCAAAATATAAAGGGCTAAAACAATCCCCTCGTATCCCTCTGGTGAAAAGACAAAATCACGATAATCAAGTGACTTTTGAAAAAAATCGTCTTCCATTTTGCGACGTGTTTGAAGGTTATGATGCTGATATTCTCGTGCGCTGTCTCGTGCGCTGTCAGAAATCAATGATGATCTTATCTGCTTTTCTTTCTTGCTATCCATATCTAAACTGCCTTAACATGTGATGATTAATTATATCTTGTTTTGGAAAAAAGTTGATGTATTATCAAAAGTTTTTGAGATAATTAATAGTTATAGGTAACCGAAACATGAAGGAGATATGTTACGGTCAAACTATCGAAGGAGAATCGAAGCACCATTGTAGGAAAGAAGTGTTAATTTAGTGTAAAAAAATATTACTTTTGAATCATCTTTAGATGGATATAATGGCATAACACTAATTCAAAAGGGTTCAGGTGCTCCCAAATCAACGTT
>JBFYRD010000232.1:0-8209 GCA_041302405.1 Sulfuricurvum sp. | reverse complement strand
TAAAAAAGTGTGGGAATCACTCTCAAGCGAACATCAGGCAATTATACAAATAGCCTCAGAAGAGATGAATACACGCATGTCATTAGAGTTTCATTCTAAAAATCTCGATGCCCTTCAAGAGATTCAAAAACTTGGAATTACAATTCAAAAATTTCCTGATGATGTGAATCGTGCGGCAAAAAAAGCATTGGAAGAGTATCTAAAAGTCGAAAGTGTATCAAATCCTGATTTTAAAAAAATATACGAAAGTATGGAAAATTATTTGCAAAAATCACGCGCATGGAGCAATATCGGATTAGGGGCATTTCTCAATACCCGAGAGGTCTAATCTTTTTAATCTCATTTCTAAGATTTTTTTCGTGAGGTAAATACATTCTCACCAAATCGTGAAATACTTTTGAGTGATTCATGTGACGCAGATGGGCGAGTTCGTGTACAATGATATAGTCAATTTGCTCATACGTGAGCTGCATCATCATCGTATTGAGAGTTACGATACCTTCACTGCTACAGCTCCCCCATCGTCGTCTCATTTTTTTAAAACGTATCTCTTTAGGGTGTAAATTCATCTTTCGAGCATAATGCGATACCCTTGATGGAAGGGTTAAAAGTGCCTCATTTTTGTAAAAACGATGGTAATATTTTTCAATATCAATACTATTTTTGGCTTTTTCGAGTATTTTTATAAGATGAGGAAATTGTGCTAATGCAACACATTCTCCTCGAAAGCATATCGTCTCTCCAAGCGTATGCTCCAGTTGAGTTCGAGATGCTATTTCCATAAGTTTAGATCGAATCCAACTTTCTCGCTCTCGCAAAATTAAGCGTATACGCTTTTCATCTTTGATGGGGGTACGAACACACACGTCACCGCTGTGGGTAATGGTAATATAGGTGTTACGATTTCGAGGGCGATAATGGATCGTTATCGGTGAATTTGATGCGTCAAACATAATCGATAGGGTCAACCGCTCCCGCACGTTCAAATCCGCGCAGACGCAAACGACAGCTGTCACACACGCCGCATGCCACCTCTTCACTTTGATAACAGCTCCATGTCAGGTGAAGAGGTGCACCCAGTCGAAGTGACTCTTCAACGATTTGAGATTTTTGCAAATGCACAAGCGGCATCTCTATCGCAATGTTCGTCGTCTCTTTGGTTCCTAAATTTGCCGCGTTTTGAAATGTCTCGATGAACGCTTCTCGACAATCAGGATAGCCGCTGCTGTCCTCTTCGACCACACCGATAGCGATAGCGGAGCACCCTTCTTTTTCAGCGATAGCAGTTGCTATAGAGAGAAATATTCCATTTCGAAATGGTACATAGGTGATAGGAACTCCCGCTTCGATCCCCCCTGTCGGAACCTCTATGGTATGATCGGTCAACGCCGATGCTCCAATGGTTTTAAAAAAATCGAGATCGATTTCATATTTCTCACTCACCCCTAATTCACCGCAAATAGCACGAAATGACGAGAGCTCTTTTGCTACGGTTCGCTGACCGTAATTAAAATGAAGCGCTACAATCTCATAACCGCGTGAGCGCATAATATAGGCAACAAGGGTCGAATCCATCCCGCCGCTCATGATACAAAGTGCTTTTTTATTCATAGTGATACCTTTGTGAGATTTTACCAAGGGTAGCCTTATGCTACAATGTCATTATGATAGAACTTGATAACCGAACCGAAAAATCTTATAATTTTGCCCTTTTAGAGCAAATCGCTGATGCTTTAACCAAACAAGAGATAGAGTTAATCCTAACTGATAATACTGAAATAGCTGAAATAAATAGAGAATTTCGCAACATCGATAAAGCGACGGACGTACTTAGCTTTCCTAGTGATCCATTTCCCAGTGCGCCACTTGGTAGTATTGTTATCAGTGTCGATAAGGTAACAAGTGTAGCGCAAGAGTTGGGGCACAGTGAAGATGATGAGATTGCCCTCCTCTTTATTCACGGGCTTCTTCATCTAAAAGGGTTAGACCACGAAGTTGACAATGGTGAAATGCGTCAGAAAGAGGTAGAGTTGATCGAACGATTCAATCTCCCTAAAAGTTTGATCGTTCGAACAACAGAGGAATTATAAGGGGGGAGTTAGACTAACCCCTGTTCGATCATAGCATCGGCTACTTTACGGAATCCGGCGATATTAGCACCTAAAACAAGATTGGTCGGTTGACCGAATTCTGCAGCCGTTTGGCTTGCATTCACGTAGATATTTTTCATAATTTGAGCCAATTTTGCGTCTACCTCTTCAAATGTCCAACTTACCATCGAAGCATTTTGAGCCATTTCAAGCTGAGATGTTGCAACCCCACCGGCATTGGCTGCTTTTCCGGGACCATAACAAATTTTCGCATCAACAAAGGCATGAACAGCTTCGAGAGTCGATGGCATATTTGCCCCTTCACTTACGCAGATACACCCATTTTTGAGCAGTTCTTCTGCATCAGCAAGGTTAAGTTCATTTTGTGTCGCACTCGGGAAAGCGGCAAAACATGGAACCGACCAAACTGCATTTCTTCCAGTCGGATAATCACTAAGAGGGATGTACTGTGCATTTTTACGATGTTGAATGTATTCATTTAGACGTGCACGCTTGACCTCTTTAAGCTCTTTTAACAACGCTAGATCAATCCCATCCTGATCGTAAATCATCCCATGTGAATCACTACACGTTACAGGAAGAGCACCTAAATGGTATAATTTTTCAATCGTGTAGATTGCTACATTACCGGATCCAGAAACAACACAACGCTTCCCTTGTAATGTTTCACCGCGATCTTCAAGCATGTATTGTGCAAAATAAACAGCTCCATATCCTGTAGCTTCGGTTCGAACAAGTGATCCACCCCATTTGAGAGATTTTCCCGTCAATACTCCCTCGTAGCTGTTTGCTAATTTTTTGTACATTCCAAACAAGTATCCGATTTCACGTCCTCCTACACCAATATCTCCGGCAGGTACATCAGTTTTGGCTCCGATGTGTCGGAAAAGTTCGCTCATAAATGCTTGGCAAAAGCGCATAATCTCATTATCTGATTTCCCTTTTGGATCAAAATCACTTCCCCCTTTGCCTCCGCCGATTTGAAGACCTGTCAAAGCATTTTTAAAAATTTGTTCAAAACCAAGAAATTTAATAACACCGGCATTGACACTTGGGTGAAAACGCAATCCCCCTTTATAGGGTCCCAAAGCCGAGTTGAATTCGATTCGATAACCCTTGTTTACTTGAATAACACCATGATCATCTACCCAGTTTACACGAAAAAGGATTTGACGTTCAGGTTCTACGATTCGTTCAATGATTTTATGCTCTCTGTATTTAGGATATTTTTCCATCAACGGTCGTAACGATTCAAGCACCTCTTCAGCTGCTTGATAAAATTCAGTCTGAGAGGGACTGGTTCTTTTTAGGTAGTTGAATACTTCTTTTACGTACGGCATGTAATCTCACTTTCTTACAAAATTGTAAGGATTATAGCACAATATGCAATTTTCATTCTATAAATTATCAAAAAAATAGACTTTATACAAGATATATAATTTAATATAATAGTTTAAAATTATTTTAATAATTATTTTTTAATGTAGCCTAAATCGTCTAGTTTATTATAGATGGATGAGATGATTCCTCCGGTAGCTTCCCCTCCATGTCCTCCATGTTCAACCAGTACGGTCACAATAAACTGAGGGTTATCGGCAGGTCCATAGGTAGTGAACCATGCATGTGAACGGCTAAAATAGTCCATCGAATGTTCACTCTGTCTTTCTTTTACATTTTGTCCGATTCCTGTTGTTTGTGCAGTACCTGTTTTTCCTGCGATAGGAAAACGGACAGAAAGATAAGGTTTTGCTGTACCGCCAGGATCGTTACAAACTCCGCGCATGGCTTTTTGAATAATTGGGAGTTTATTTTTTTCAGTTTGCGTCAAAATATCTATAGCATTGGGCGTATAGGGGGTGTCACCGATTTTTTTGGCAACATGAGGTATCGGTAATTTTCCTGTAGCCATAAGGGCTGTAAATTGTGCCATTTGCATCGGAGTCACTAAAAAATCTCCCTGTCCGATAGAGGTATTGAGCGTTTCTCCCTGATACCACGGCTTGTTAAACTTTTCTCTTTTCCATGCACGGCTGGGAACAGTACCAATGAACTCATTCGGAAGATCAATTCCTGTTTTTTTCCCTAATCCCATTCGCATTAGATTCGTGCTCATCCGCTCAATCCCAACTTTTAACGAACCTTTATAAAAATAGTCATCACAACTTTGGGCAATGGCTTTTGAAATATCTGTGTGTCCATGTCCTCTGTTTTTCCAACATCGAAAGGCACGATTACCTAATTTCATCGACCCGCTGCATTGCACCGCAGTGTTTTCATTCAACATCCCTGATGTTACGTAGATTAGTCCCATCCCTGTTTTAATGGTTGATCCTGGTGGATAAAGTCCATTAATCATTTTGTTGGTAAAAGGTGCATCAACACTGCTCATCAACGCATTCCAATCTTTTGAACTGATACCTGAGACAAAAGAGTTTAGATCATATTCAGGATAGCTTCCTGCCGCATAAATAGCACCGTGTATATCCATAACAATAATGCTGCCTACCCGTTTTTGAAAAGATTGTGTAATAAAGTTTTGGAGCTGCATATCGATATTAAGAACTAAATTACGATTTTCTTTTGTGGTAGTACGTCCTATCTCTTCAATTTCGACATTATGTGCATTGACTTTTATGCGGCGTTCTCCTGCTACCCCTTGCAAATAAGAGTTGTAATATTTTTCAATACCGTTTTTTCCTACATGACCTAAAAGCTGTAATGCAGGATCTTTATCTATCTCTTTTTGATTTGCTTTTGCTACATATCCAATTAAATGCGATGCAATTGCTCCATAGGGATATAACCGTTTTGGGGACGGAGATATTTTAATAGTATCGCGCAAGTTCATCAAAGAATAGAGCGGGATAATCGTTTCATGAGGGATAAAATCAACAACATCAATAAAAGTATGGTTGTAATACGAATCATTTTGTTTATAGATTTTTTTTATTTTTTTACTGTCTAAGGTTGGAATCATAGAGAGAAGATACGCTATCTCTTTGTCTAGTAAGGTAGTGTCTTTTCCTTTTGTCAAATGGGGAGCCAAAGCGATTTTGAATCCTAATTCGTTAATTGCGATCGGTTCATTGGTACGATCGAGTATTTCACCGCGTACCGGTGCTGAAAATTCTGTCTTAATACTGTTGTTTTCTGAAAGCCCCTCGTAATATTCATTGGATTGAACCGCAAGGTGAAAAACACGCACCAGCAATCCAATCCACACAATAGCAAAAAGAGTTAATAATATTTTAGTTTTCATGCAATCGCCGCTAGGAGTAAAAATTCAACAATCATGTAGAGTCCACTATGCCAATCAACAGAAGGTGATGGAAGTAAGAACACACCATTTGCAAGCAAAATAAAAATCAGGTAGCCTGGATACGCTAAAGCGATAAAGATCCCCACCATACAGATACGGCATTGTATTAGCTGTTCTAACTTTGGGATTACATAAAGAGAGAGAATCGTGAAATAGACGATACTGCTACCAAACCAAAACCCTTTTTCTGCCTCAAAAACCAAAAGCATCACCGAGACCAACACTAAAGTAAAAAGGTCATGTTTACTCAGTGCGTCATTATAAGCATAAAAAAGGAGTGCTAATAATGGCGGTAATAAAAGGTATAAACTGCTTAAGCTAATGTACACGATGAACAAACCAACTAAAAGAAGTCGGTTTATAATGTTTTGATAAGAGAGACTTCGTTGCATATCGGAAAGTGTTTACATTTGATACAATCAGCCCAAATTTTATGTTCAGGTATTGATTCTTTAGGAATTTCAATGAATCCTAAACGTTCAAAAAAGCGTTGTTGATAGGTAAGTGCCAATACCTCTTTTAAGCCTAAGCGGCGTCCCTCTTCACATGCATTTTCAACTAAAGTTGTCCCAATATTTTGACCGCGATACGCGGTATCGATAATCATTGATCGAAGTTCAGCCAAGGTGGGTGAATGAATATGCAGGGCAACAAAACCGACAAGTTTATCCCCATCCATCGCTAAAAAATATGAGCGGATATTGGTAGCGATTTCATCGTTACTCCGTGGCAATATAACACCCGTTTCAATTTCTGGCTCAACAAGCAGCTGCATAGCAGGAATATCGTTGAGAGTCGGTTTTTTATAAGTAATGTTCATTCAACGTCACTTTTGAGTATTCGGTATAGATGTTCTACGATTTTATCAACCCCACGACGTTTTGAGTTTGAAACCATTAGCGCTCCGGGGAAGCGATTTTTAAGCTCATTGAGCTCCTTTTGGTTCAACTTGTCAATTTTTGTAAAAATAGTTACGATAGCTTGATCAGGGGTACAAATTTCGTTTAAATAGTGATCAACCGAACGATCAATTTCCAAATCCGGATGACGGCAATCAATGAGGTGAACGTAAATGCGAATTTGTTTACGTTCAGAAATAAAATTTGTTAAATTACTTTCCCAGTCGGTTTTAAGTGATTTAGCAACTTTTGCGTATCCGAATCCAGGTAAGTCAACAAATTTTGCACTGAGGCGTTCATTTGTTTCTCGATCGGCAAAAACAACATCAAAATAGTTGATAAGGCGTGTTTTTCCTGGAGTAGCAGAGACTTTTGCAAGCGATTTTCGTTGAGTCAAAGTGTTTAGCAATGAACTTTTACCGGTATTTGAACGTGCCATAAATGCTACTTCATTTTGGTACTCATTCTCCGGTGTAAGCCGAATATTCGGCGCTGAGGTCATAAAGGATGAATCAATAATTTCTATCATTTAGGGGTACTTTTTGATTTTTTATCTTGGATCGTAAAGGTCATGACTACAGGCTCATTGTTTGCACTTTCAGCCGAAGCGTGCCCATGAATCGTATTAACTACCACTTTATCACCTTTGACTCGACGATAATCATCAATACGAATTAAATCAACTTTTGTAAAAAACTGGTATTCATTTTCATTAGGAAGAAAAATAGCCGTTTGAGATTTCCCTTTGTATTTTTCATTCATTTCAGTAACAATGTAAAAGGTAACATCTCCTTCTGCCAAATATTTTGTAGGTTTGTTCTCTTTGTCGGTGTATATGGTTACTTTGCTTGCATTGAGTTCATCTTTGCCTTTGGTCACTTTGACGTTTCCGTTAAAAACTGAGACCCCTTGACGCTGATCCCCTTTAAAATTATCGGAGATTACTTTGAGTTCCTCAGACGAAGCCAAGCAGACCATGACCGAGGTTAAAATCAATAAAAATCGTATCATAAATTTTTCCTATTTAAGTTGATAACGAACCTGAACATTCTCAGCTGAAATGGTATCATATTCGTTGTTGTAGATGAGGTTCTTCCCATCGATACGGTTTGATTTTTGGGTGATTTCAAAAGAGTCATTAATAGAAATTAAAGACTTTTTTGTATCATATCTACCCTTATTAGATCGAAATTCCAATCCGTCTTCGCGTACATAATGGACATTCTCTTTGAGATCAATTACATCGTTTCGGTATTCAACGTCACGTGAACGGATCGT
Source organism: Sulfuricurvum sp. (assembly GCA_041302405.1). Lineage (GTDB taxonomy): Bacteria > Campylobacterota > Campylobacteria > Campylobacterales > Sulfurimonadaceae > Sulfuricurvum. Next base: position 602 of record JBFYRD010000232.1, on the reverse strand, counting down.
TTGGAATAATTCTTTCGTATTATCGCTAAATTTCGCTGATGTTACCGTATAATATTCATCAAATTTTTGTCCCTCTTTTCCTTCTAAAATATGATCAATCCCTTTTTTTGAAACTTCATAAAGGGTAAAATCAATCAACTCGATCTTTGGGATCTCATGAGCGCTCTGTGAAGGAGGATAGTTCGGGGTAAAGTATCCATACATTCCTAATAATAATGCTAAAAGAGCAATAAAAAAGAGATTGATTGTCATTTAAAGCCATTGATTTAAAAATTTTTCTTCTTCACCATTACGACGAATCACTTTTTCAATCATTTCACGTACACACGCATCTCCGCCGTTTCGCTCCAAAACATTCGCAAAGCTTTTCAAATATTCTGACCCATCTTGTGGGGTATAGGCTTGAGCTGCCCATTGAAGAAGTTTATAGTCGTTCAAATCATCCCCGATAGCCGCCACTTCATGTGATTCTCTACCGAGTTGTGCACATAATACTTCAGAAACAGCACGTTTGTCTTTTACCCCTTGGTACAAATGAGCAATATCAAGTTCTTTGGCGCGATGTTCGACAATCGAAGAGTTGCGTCCGGTAATAATAGCGG
>JBFYRD010000228.1:0-5778 GCA_041302405.1 Sulfuricurvum sp. | reverse complement strand
CTGAGCCCAACACCTAAACGGTTATCTGCATGATCTCCGGAAACAAAAGGTCTAGTGATATAACTCAGTTCCGATTTACTAATCCCTTTTCCGGTATCTTTGACGCTAAACCCGATGTTACATGTTCCCGTCGTATTGCGCTTCAAAAGTTTTACTTCAATCGTTATTCGTCCGCCCGCATGAGTAAATTTAAGAGCATTGTTAAAGAGGTTATTAATAACTTGCTTGATTTTACGAATATCACCAGTAATATAAGTGGGAAGTTTCGGATCAATAAAGGATAAAATCCCTACCCCTTTATCAATCCCCATAGATGCTGAACTGCGGGCTAGTTCTTCCATTTCAGCAACAATGTTAAATTCGCTTTTGCTGATGCTTAATCGACCGTTTTGCATTTGAGCTAAATCCAGAAGATTTTCGATATTGGACATTAGATTGCGTGCAGAACCTTGAACAGAATGGATATATTCTAGCTGTGTGTCATTCGGAGATGTTTTGGAAAGAAGTTCGATAAAGCCCAAAATACCATTCATAGGAGTCCGAAATTCATGTCCTATATTGGCTAAAAATTTACTTTTTAACTGTTCGACTTTAACCACTTCTGCTTTAAGGTCTACCAAATTGCTTTGATCTGCAAGCCGAAGCAGATACAAATTGGTCCCCCCTTCTTGGATTAGTGTAGAAGAAGCTGACATCGTATGCATTTTCCCAGAAGGATCAATAATTCCTAATCCATATCCATTTGGACAATGGGTCCGAATATAATCAAGCCAGCTTTTATCAAATTCGGTAAACACCTCTTCATCTTCATGATCAAAGAGTTCACGAATGCTTTCGTAATTATTTCGAAGCTGTTCTATATTTTGGAGAGGTACTAAATTGAAAAATGCTTTATTGGCCCCTATCCATCCGTTCTCTTTGGTGAAAAAAAGGAGAGGATCCGTATCGGTATCTAAGACTTTATAAAAAAGGTCTTTATTGATCGTTTGCTCGCCCTCTTGAGCAAAACGATTTTTATCTTTACTGAAAAATTTTTGAAGTGTACCGAGTAATCCCAAAACGATCTCCTCTATTTTAATTGAAAGTGTTTATTGTAACACAAAATTCTCACACACCAACTATTTTTCAACACACATGTTACAATACGCTTCAAAAAATGGATTTTAGGGATGAAAAAAGCAACCAAAAAAGAGATTGACGCGATTAAAGCATCTCTTTTGGAGCGGTATTCCGAAGCGGTTACAGAGCTCACCTATACTAATGCTTATGAATTGGTTATCGCCGTAGCCCTCTCTGCTCAGTGTACTGACAAACGGGTTAATCTTATCACTCCTCCCTTATTTGAATCGTATCCAACGCCTGAAGATCTAGCAAATGCGGATATCGAAGATATCAAAAAATTGATTCAAAGCTGTTCATTTTTTAATAATAAAGCGATCAATCTTATCAATATGGCAAAACGGGTGGTTAGTGTTTACGGCGGAAAAATCCCTCTTGATGAAAAAGAGTTGATAACCCTCGCAGGTGTGGGTCAAAAAACCGCACATGTTGTCTTAATAGAATACACGCAAGCAAACCTCATGGCAGTTGATACTCACGTCTTTCGGGTCTCACACCGATTAGGATTGAGTAATGACGTGAGCGCTACAGCTACCGAAGAGACTTTGGTCAAAAAATTTAAAACCAATCTTCATCAGCTCCATCAAGGTTTGGTTTTATTTGGGCGCTATATCTGTACCGCCAAAAATCCAAAATGTGATAATGAGTGTTTTTTACAGGAATTTTGCAAGAGCAAGGATGGGTTTAAACCCAGATGAGATACAATAACTTTATGAAAATACATACTTTATTTTTTTTGTTACCTCTCTTTTTAAGCGGATGCTTTAATGACCGAGGAGTAAGTCTAAAGTATTACAACGATTGTGAAGAGTATTACGATGCACAAGGGTATTATCACAAACAATGCGATAAAAATATCGTTGACTACAAAGAGGTTATTGATGCCCTCAAACCGTCCCAAGATCCTAGTATCGGAAGTGTCCGATAATATTTATTTGATAGCGATAAACGTAGCAAAATTAGCCCAACGGAACAAAACCTCACACGTTTTAAACCCATTGTTTTTGGCCATTTGTATGTTTTCGTTCATCGTGTAGGGGATGAGAACATTTTCAAGGGCTTCACGTTTTTGAACAATCTCGTATTCGCTGTAACCTTGTACCTTTTTAAAATCATAATAGCAATCAATCAACTCTTTGTTCAGTTTCGGATCTTCACTCACAACTTTTTCACTGAAAATAAAGACCCCGCCTTCATTTAAGGTATCCCCGATTGTTCTCACAAGGGTGTCACGGAGCATCGGACGGATAAACTGTAAGGTATAGTTACTGATAATTACTTCTGCTCTCTCATAAGGGAATTTCAAAATATCCCCCTCATGCAATTCGATTTCCGAACCGTATACTTCAATTTTTTTACGGGCATGTTCTATCATTGCCGAAGAATTATCGATTCCGATCAATCGCACCCCTTTGCTTTTTCCTACAGAGCGCTCAATTTCAAGCAGTAAAGAAGCCGTTGAACACCCTAAATCATAGACGATTCCTCCATTATTTAAAGCATTCATTGCAAATCGGCGAGTAAGAGTCTGTGACTCTTTATAAAACGGGACAGAACGAAGAAGCATATCATCAAAGACAGCCGCTACTTCAGCATCAAATTCAAACTGTTTTGAGATGGGTTTGGTAAATACGGTATCGGTTTTCATAAAGGTAATTGTAGCGTAAAGGTGAGCGGTTTTGAGGGGCAAAAGATGTGACGAAACAAACGGTTAGGCCCCTCGATGAATAAAAGCAATTTTTAGTCCATTATTTGCACACGATAGCAATTTCTAAAATAAGGTAGCAATCGCGTTTTCGTCACTTTTTTTTATTTTACTCGGATAAGACTTTGTCTCTCCGAAAAAAGTGATCTCATTTTTGCGTAAAATTCGGATGATATTAGTCGTGCCAGGGGTTCCGATCGGATATCCTGCCGTAAAAATATAGGTTTGGCTTTTATCGATTATTGCCCGATTCAAACCACTTTTGATAATGTCACTCAACATCTCTTCAATACGCCCTTTTTTGATGAGATAAGCAGGTACAACACCCCATACAATCGTTAACAAACGGGCAACTCTCTCTTCATGCGTTGCAGCATATATCGTCATGCGTGGGCGATACCTAGAGAGTTTTTTGGCTGAAGAGCCTGACGTTGTCATTGCGATAATCCCTTCCGCATTCAATGAATCACCCAAACGAACCGCTGATTCATTCACCACATCCATGGAATCATCGTAACCAAAATTAAACTTGCCAAACGGATAAATCTCTTCAATCGCTTGAATCGTATTCACCATGGTTTCAACACTAAGAACAGGATTGTGACCGATTGCACTCTCTTCAGAGAGCATTACTGCATCCGTTCCATCTAAAACCGCATTCGCGACATCACTAATTTCTGCACGTGTCGCCATATCTTTTTCCGTCATCGATAATAACATCTGCGTTGCAGTAATGACTGGTTTTGAGTGTTCATTTGCTTTCTCAATCAACATTTTTTGAATGGTAGGGACACGATAATAGGGAACTTCAATCCCCAAATCTCCACGTGCAACCATAATTCCGTCTGAATGGCGTAAAATTTCATCGATGTTCTCCACCGCATCAAACTTCTCAATTTTTGCAAAAAGCTGCACCTCTCCATTATAGGTGCGTATTACTTCACGCGCATTGATCATATCTTGGGCATTTTGGACAAAAGAGATCGCCATAAAATCAACTTTGTTTGCAACTCCCCATGCCATATCTACTTTGTCTTTTTCAGTTAAAATATCAATACCAAGTCGTGTATTCGGAAAATTAACCCCTTTATTAGAGGAGAGTTTTCCTTTGTTTTCAATCACTGCTTGGAGATACTCTTCGCTTGCAGTCACAATACGGGCACGAATAAGCCCGTCATATAAATAGACAAAATCACCACTTTTTAGCATCCGTAAAATACTACTTTCAGTAATCGAAATACGATAATGATTTGCGGAAATTTGTTCTCCTATACCGCTTTCAAAGTAAAAATCGAGCCTATCTCCGCTTTCAAAATAAAAATCTTCTTTGAGCTTGCCAACACGAATTTTTGGTCCGCTAATATCTTGCATCACCCCTACGATTAATCCCGTTTCACGCATTGCGGTACGGATATTTGAGAGAACTTCCGAGTGGTATTCATGACTCCCATGCGAAAAGTTGAGCCGAAAAACATTAACACCTGCTTTGATCAAAGCACTAAGGGTTTCTACGTTATCAGAAGCGGGACCGACAGTCGCTAATATTTTAGTTCTTTTTTGCATGCTCAAAGGCCTAGTACATAGATTTTGGGAATACTAACACATTTTTGAATGATTTTCGAAAACTCAATCATGAATCTTTAGACACTCTCAGCCAAATTAGATTACAATGATTATATTACATGTTATCTGGATTGACTTATGAGCGCACGAGCTATTGATACTGATATTGTTCTTATTGACATCATTGACTTCTCTCGACTATCGATGGATGAACAACTAGAGCTAATATCTTATCTCTCTCTCACCTACAAAAAAATGATTCAAAAAATGATCAAATCTTCCGACATTCCTATGGAAAAAATGCTTCAGGGGATTATCCCTACGGGAGATGGGTTTTACTGCATTTTACATCCAAGTCTAAAAGGATTTGGCCCTATTTTAGGGCTTTCTTTGATCCATTTTTCTGACTTTATCGCTAACGAATACCCTTATTTCAAAGGGATCAGAGTTGCCGTACACACGGGAAAAGTACACCGTTTTGAAGACATTTTAGGACATGAAAACTTCGTCGGTGATGGGCTCAATGAATGTGCCCGTTACATAGAGATTAAAAACCTGATCATCAGTACTGTCATTATTTCAGATCGTGCCTATACGACACTCCAAGAGTTTTTGCTTCACCACAATGATTTCCGCCTCCTCCTCGAAAAATGTGAATTTCGCCACAGTTCTCTCCATACCTTTCAAGACAAACACAATATTACCCGTAACGGTTATCTTATTTGGATGCGACATGGAGGGATTATACCCCCTCCAAAAATTAACTTTTCACCCCCTGTAAAAAAACGATAATTCTCTGCAATGATTTTTTTGGTAAGATAACAGCACTGAATATCCCTAAAAGGAGGATGTGTGCGTTTTACAATCGATGAATATGCAAAGACATTTAAAATGTCAAAAGAGATGATCCAAAATAAACTGCGAACCAAACGTCTCAACTATATTATTGAGGGGGGAGTAACCTATATTATTGTTCCCCGAAGTTCACTTGATGAAGAAAAACGTCTTGAAATTTCCCAAAGTATCAAACCTACTCCCTCTCCAGCTCCAGCGCCTCAAAAAACAACCGTGGGGATGATTATTGCTCTCTATCAAAAAGAGAATCAACAACTTAAACTCAAAATCAAAGAACTTGAAGCAAAAGTGGATCGCTTAGTTAACGACAAAGAGCAAATGCTGATTGCTGAACGCGAACGCATAGAAGAGATCTATACGTCAAAAGATGAACAGCTCAAAAATCTTTTAGACGTCATTAATACCAAACTGCTACTTTCACAAAATAACGCAATTCATGATGTAGATATTAGCACCCCACCGGCAGTATCACCTGCACTTCCGACAGGGGTCATTGAACTCAAACGGTATCTTAAATTTATCGGCATGGGTTCCGA
>JBFYRD010000227.1:0-3065 GCA_041302405.1 Sulfuricurvum sp. | reverse complement strand
TTGAACCTCGCACCTTATAGTTATTTTATCCCTGTTTCCTCCAACCCGCCGTGTGTTATGGTCTCATTCGGTGCGCATGAAAACGGCGGACTGAAAGATTCAATCCGTAATATCATTGAGACGGGAAAAGCGACGATTTCACTCGCCCATGCTGTCCATGCCGAATCTATCGAAAATTCAGCAGAAGCGTTTGAATACGGTGTCAGCGAAGCAAAACTGTGCGGTATCGAGATGCGTGAAGTGATGGCAGAGTTTCCGTCGATAGTTGCCGATGCCCGTGCGGCATTGCTCTGTTCCCTTCATCAAATCACCGAACTCAAAGATAGCCCGATGACTATCGCATTTTTACGAATTGATCATTTTTATTACGATGACGACGTAATCGATGAACGCCATAACGTAAAGCTGGAAAACATCGGACGGGTGGGGCGTGATTATTTGGTCGATGCGAAACGGGTGAAGGTATAATATTTTATGAATGACACCTTTGATCGTTTAGTAACTCAGATTGCAACCATTTATCCTCAAATTAGCCAGTCACTGCCTGACCAATTTATATTGTTGTTTCAAAAAAGTCAGACAGTGTCTGACGAATTCAAACTGATATTTAAAAAGTCCAGTCACTGACTGGCTAATTGAAAATTAAAGAGGAATATTAATATTATGGAATTTTGGCAACACATTTACGAACATTTTAACCCTGTAGCATTCAATATTTTTTCTATACCTGTCCATTGGTATGGATTGATGTATGTTCTCGCCCTCCTAAGCGCTCTTGTCATCGCCAAATGGATCGTCCAAAAAGATAATATCGATATCACTAAAGATCAGTTGGATGATTATTTTATCTATGCCGAGATCGGTGTAATTCTTGGGGCGCGATTAGGGTATATCCTCTTTTACGATACCCACACGATGTATTATCTCATCCAGCCGTGGCAGATATTTAACCCGTTTATCGACGGGCAGTTTGTCGGGATTCGGGGGATGAGTTTTCACGGGGCGATTGTGGGCTTTTTGATCGGTTCGTATATGTACCATCGCCGTCACGGTATCCCTTTCGGTCGGTTAATGGATTTAGTGGCGGTATCGGTTCCTCTCGCATATGTGTTCGGTCGGATCGGTAATTTTCTCAACCAAGAGCTTGTCGGGCGTGCAACCGATGTGCCGTGGGGAATTTACGTCTATGATACCCTTCGTCACCCCTCACAGCTTTATGAAGCGTTTGTCGAGGGGATTGTGGTCTTTGTGATCATCTATGCGTATCGTCATCGTAAAGCGTTCGAGGGCGAGTTGATTTTGTTATATGGATTTTTATACGGGATCGGTCGGGGAGCGGTTGAGTTTTACCGTGCACCTGATGCACAGATCGGCTACATCGTGGGTCAATGGATGACACTGGGGATGGCACTTAGCTTCGCAATGGCAGGAGTTTCAGCGATTTTGTGGGTTTATTTTATACGACGTTCGTCCTGAGCGTGTCGAAGGATGACGGTTCGACGCGCTCACCATGAACGGGAATTTTAGATAAACCGGATACAAAAATGGTGTATCCCCTCTTCGTACGTGTACTGTAAATCAAAACGGTGCAGTTCACACACTGATTGAGCAATATAGAGCCCCAATCCTAACCCTCCGTCTCCCCGTTCGGTAACAAATGCTTGCAATGCCTCTTCGACCGGACGTTTGAGAGGCTCTCCCTCATTTTTAATACAGATGATATTGCCATCACACACGATCTCAATCGGATAGGCCGTTGCATGGCGATAGGCATTATCGATCAAATTTTGCAGAGCACTCGTAAAGAGGGCTGGATCGACATGGATGTTTTGATCGCATCCGATGAGGTGGATATTACTTTCATCCAACAGGAGATGATCGATAACCGTATCGACCATCGTCGCGATGGAAACGTCGTGCCGTTTGAGTGAAAAAGCGTGCATTTTTTCGATATCCGCCATTTGGTGAATCAGATGCTCGAGTCGTAAAAATAATTTGGCGAGTAAATTACGGTTAGGGCCTGGCTCTTCGAGTTCGACGATGAGTTTCCCTTTGGTAATGGGGGTTTTTAACTCATGCATAATGTTTCTCAAAAAAAGTTCACGTGACTTTTTAAGTTTACTTTGTTTTTCCAGTGCGTCATAGAGAGCATTAGAGATAAGGGCGATTTCATCTTTTCCATCGTTGGGGGAGTTATTGATCTCTTCACCCTCACCGTAGCGCTGTATCTGCTCATAAAGATATTTAAGCGGTTTGAGATTGCTCCATAGCAGTAAATACATGCTGACTAATCCGCCTAACAGGGCAAAAAATAAAAGCCACACAAAATAGTAGGTCTTTCCCTCTGCCATGTCTCGATAGAGCATAGTACAATGCCCCTCTGAGAGTTCATAGATAAACCCTTCATCATCTTTATAAATGGTTACTTTGACATTGCGAGATCGGAGTTTCGATTGCATCGGGGGTGGGAGCTTAATCGCTTCACATTTGGGTGTTTTGGCATCGAGAACTTTGAAACCCGCTTCGGCTAACTCATGGTTTTTTTCCATGCAACTTCGGGCTTTGGTCTCATCGATGATACGAGAGAGCTCCATAGAACGGTGGGCAAGGAGGTGAAATTTTTGACGTTCTTGTTCATGAAGTGCTGAGATAAAAAGTAAAATCAAAACAATCAAAGCGAGAAAAAAGAATGCGTGAAGTTTGAAAAATACAGAGTGTCGACGGCTGATCATAGGGTAAATTGGTATCCCATACCGCGAATAGAGCGGATTAGGGTAGGGTGCTTGGGATTGGGTTCGATTTTCTGACGTATTCGGCTGATGAGGACATCAATACTGCGTTCACTGCTCTCCCATCCGATCGATTCGACATTATTAGCGATAAAATCACGGGAGATGATCTGACGGCGGTGTTTGATCAGGAGGCTGAGTAGTTCGAATTCGGCGCGGGTGAGGGGGAGGAGTTCTCCTTCTTTGTAGATACCGTTGTCATCAACAAGAAACGATTCACTGCTCGCTTGGATGGTTTTGCCATTGATACGACGAAGGAGGCTTTGGATTCGGGCT
>JBFYRD010000223.1:0-2773 GCA_041302405.1 Sulfuricurvum sp. | reverse complement strand
GTGGATTTGGCGCATATGGATGAGAGAGTGACGATTGAAGGCTAGTTTTTCGGCAAGAAGATTGTGATTTTTTACAACGTCTTCGGGATTATCTCCAACATGAAAAGCGAGATTTGCACTGTTATAGGGTGTAGTGGAGACTCCGCCATGACGGGTTGTAAAACAAGCTATAACGTTAGGATATATTGACAGCAGCATGGATTTGATGTGAGTGGGTTTAGACAATCCATGCTCCGTCTTTATAGACAACTTCATCTCCAAGGGCAAAAGTATGGGTATCCGCAAAAACATCAACATGGTAGAGTCCATCGCGACGTTTAAAGCCTGGCTTGCCGTATGTACCGTGTTTGGCACCCAGTGATATATGGACACCGCACATACGTTCATACGTTCCGGTATCGGCTACGGTTCGCGTTTTACTAAAAGCTCTGTTGAGCCCAAAACCAAGTTCGCGTATCCAAACAACTCCCCCCTCATCTCTACGTATGTTAGAGAGGATGAGATCAAATGCCGCAGTTGAGTTTTCACACCCGACTACCTGTCCCTCTTCAATAATAAGGGTAATGGGCACTTCAGGGATGTTGATCTTATACGTTACGTCACCGAAACAATAAATTTTTACCCGTCCATGAACGGCTCTTAAATCCTGAGCTTCGGTAAACACTTCGCCGAGGGGAAATTGACCTCCCCAATTGTTCATGCCGGTATAATCTCCGATATTAACTTTTGAGGGTTCAAACGGTGAATCGTACACCAAAATCTCCCCTCCGCTATCGAGTATCCCCATGGGAGCATTATCGATTTTATGCTGAAGGGTACGTCCTACATGTCGGTAATAGGTTTTATCATACGCTAAGGAGTCGATGAAATACGAGGCTTCATCATCAGCCATACGGCTTAAATGAGGATGCTCGATCACTTTTAATTTGAGTTTAAACAACTCAACGCGTAGGCGAAAGGCATCGAGTCGAAAACTGGTAGATTGGATCAATACAACTAAATCGGAAGGATGAAGTGCCTCTAATCTTTCTCGAACATCTTGAGGGGTATGTTCATCAAAATTAATCAGTTGAGCATGATCTAACGAACGCTTATACCCCTCCATTAAAATAGTCGATAAGAGTGAACGGGTATCATAAACAATCACCGCATTTTCTTTATCGGTATGATGAAAAACTTCGTGTAACAGTTCTGTGAGATAAGTTTCAGCGGTTAAAATGAGAGTTTCATAATTTTGGAAAAAGGTTATGTTTTTGTTCATCGTATTCTCGCTAATAAGTGATGCATTTTGTCTATCTACAGTGATATTTTAGCGAAATCCAACTGGTTAGGGCTGAATGCGCTTGTGTGAGAACCTCTTTTTTAGCATCAAATTTGCTACAATACCCAAAATGTGATAAGGACGATGTTGTGCTACAAAGACAGATGGTATCGGTACGGTTGGACGGAGAAGAGAGCACCCTCAAAAGAGAAGAACTGAGCGCTTATTTTCATCAGAGTTTTGATCTCTTTGAATCTTTATTTGAACTTTTGATATCGGATGAGGTTTATTATTCACAATCCGAACCGACACGCCATCCGATGATCTTCTATTTCGGGCATACTGCGATTTTTTATGTCAATAAACTAATAGCATCCGGTGTGCTAAAAGAGCGACTAAATCCCCATTTTGAAGAGTTATTCGCCGTGGGTGTCGATGAAATGACTTGGGATGCTTCGAGTGATTCGCTTAGATGGCCGAGTGTCGATGAGGTAAGAGCATACCGTCAAAACGTTAGATCCCTCGTGGATGATATGATCACAACCCTCCCGATGAAACTTCCTATTACGAAAGAAGACCCATTTTGGGCGATTTGGATGGGGATCGAGCACGAGCGTATCCATATCGAGACATCAAGTGTATTACACCGGCAGATGCCATTAGAGTTTATTCGAGAGCATGCCGATTTTCCGATTTGTCCGATTCGAGGAGATGCCCCTGAAAACAGTATGGTCTATTTTAGCGCATCAAACGTGACACTGGGTAAAGGTAGTGAGGATCAAGGACTGTATGGGTGGGATAATGAATACGGCAGGGCAGAGGTGCATGTAGAAGAGTTTCAGACCTCTAAATATCTGGTAAGTAACGGCGAGTTTATGGATTTTGTAGCGGCAAATGGATACGGCGTGACCCGATGGTGGGATGATGAGGGGCTTCGTTATCTTCAAATTCGTAAAGCGACCTGTCCGCCGTTTTGGATTTTGCAAGAGGATGGGAGTTATAAATACCGCTCATTAACGGATGAGATCGATATGCCTTATAACTGGCCGGTTGAAGTAAATGCCCTCGAAGCAGAGGCGTTTTGTCGATGGAAGAGTGCGCAAGAGGGGGAAACTTATCGTCTCCCGAGCGAAGCGGAATGGAGAGTGATGGCAGAAGCGGGCGGTATGGATGCAGCGGTATTTGATGATGAGCGTGCTAACATCAATCTTGCTCACGCAGCCTCCTCTGTTCCTGTAGATATGTTTGCACATGGTGAACTCTATGATGTAGTGGGGAATGTGTGGCAATGGACCCAAACGCAGATGGATGGATTTGATGGATTTGAGACCCATCCGTGGTATGACGATTTTTCAGAACCTACGTTTGATGGGAGACATAATCTCATCAAAGGGGGATCGTGGATATCTACAGGTAATGAAATTATACGTGAGTCCCGATATTCCTTCCTTCTCCATTTTATCCATCATGACGGATATCGCTATGTAATCGGAGAAGTTGCAAACTAAAGGG
>JBFYRD010000222.1:0-9683 GCA_041302405.1 Sulfuricurvum sp. | reverse complement strand
TAATTACGCACTCAATACTAAGGGGATATTATTTTTAGGTTCATCTGAGAGTATCGGTGAATCGAGTGATCTTTTTTCGATTTTGGATTTAAAGTCAAAAATTTACCTTCGAAACGATCATGTTTTTAGCAACAAACGGAAGAATCCAAATACCTATTTGCTCCCTAGCAATGAACGGCATACTACTTTTGATGAGGGGACATTTAAGTCACCATCACCTAAAAAACTCCCGCTGCGTGAGTTAACCGAGCAGGCTCTTTTACAGCAAATCGCCCCTTCTGCGGCGTTGATCAATGAAGTGGGAGATATCCTCTATCTTCATGGTCGAAGCGGTGCGTATTTAGAACTCCCCTCCGGTGAATCGAGCACCAACAATATCCTCTTAATGGCACGGGAGGGGCTGCGACGTGATTTGACCATCGCCTTGCATAACGCGGTTGCGACCAAAGAGATTGTCCGTTCACTAGGGCTGAAGATTAAAATGAATGCCCATTTTATTATCGTGAATCTCACTATACGTCCTGTGCTGACGGGTTTAAATACTTCAGAACAGGGGTATTTGTATCTTGTCATTTTGGAAGAGGCCTCTTTGTTGGATTCAGAACAAGCAAAACAGGGTGCTTTGCGCGCCTTTGCAGAATCTGATACCCCCGATGCAAATACGCATCTCTACATAGCAGCCCTCAAACAAGAGCTCCAATCCAAAGAGGAGTACATCAACATCGCCAAAGAGAAAATGGAGAGCGCAAACGAAAAATTAAAATCATCGAATGAGCAGATGCAATCGGTGAACGAAGAGTTGCAATCAGCCAACGAAGAGCTGGAAACCTCCAAAGAGGAGCTGCAATCAACCAACGAAGAACTTTCTACCGTGAATACTGAACTTCAAACCAAAGTCTCAGACCTGTCACAAGCGAATAATGATATGAACAATCTCCTCGCCGGTACGGGGGTGGGAACGGTCTTTGTCGATCATCATCTGCGTATTCTCCGTTTCACTCCTGAAGCACGTGTGATTATCAATCTAATCCCTGGAGACGAGGGGAGATCGGTGGCTCATCTGGTCTCCAATCTCGTAGGCTATACCCATATGATCAGTGATGTTCAATCGGTCTTGGATACGCTCGTACCCAAAGAGGTGAATGTTCAAACTACTACCGGTCGCTGGTACGCCATGCGTATTTTCCCTTACCGAACCCTCGATAACATCATTGAGGGGGCGGTTTTGACATTTATGGACATTACCGAGATTTCACAAACACGTGAAGAACTCCTAAAAGCCAATGAAGCCCTACGACTTGCGGTCGTGGTACGTGATGCCAACGATGCGATCACGGTTCAAGATCTAAACGGACGTATCCTCGCATGGAATCCGGGGGCGGTGCGTATGTACGGTTGGAGTGAAGCAGAGGCATTGGCGATGAACACGCGTGAGCGTATACCCCAAGAGCTTCGAGAAGAAGCGTTGCACAAAGTCCACCAACTGAGTCTCTCAGAAATTTTGGAGCCTTACTATACCCAGCGGATCACAAAAGGGGGCGACGTTATCGATATTTGGATGACCGCTACCGCCTTGTTGGATGAATCTGAACAAATGTATGCGATCGCCACAACCGAACGGACAAAAAAATCGATAAATACAAAAACGGAGGGCTCCAATGGACGTTCTAATTAAAAGTACCCTTACCCACACCCTGTTGCGTGATGAAGCCGAAAAGATTGTCCATGAGAGCGAAAAAGAGTCGATGGAAAATCTGGATACCCTCTCGTATGATGAAATTCGCCATATACTTCATGAACTGCATGTGTACCAAATCGAACTGGAGATGCAAAATGAAGAGTTGCTTAAAACAGAAGCAGCACTCGATTATGAGCGCAAACACTATTTTGAACTCTATGATCTTGCACCGGTAGGATATTGCACACTTAATGAAGAGGGGTTGATCCTCCAAGCGAATCTCACCTCAGCAAAGTTATTGGGATTGTCACATCATGAGTTTGTAAACCAAAACATTGCCAATTTTATCCTCAAAGAGGATCAGGATATCTATTATTTTTACCGTAAAAAATTCATCGAGACGGGAGAACACCCCTCTTGTGAGTTGCGAATGCTCAAAAATGACGGTACGGTATTTTGGCTACATTTATCCGCTACCAGACAGGTAACTGCTAGTTCGGTTGTAAAGATTTATCTCATTATCAGCGATATTAACGAGTACAAAAGATTGGAAGAGAAATTACGGCTGAAAGAGGAGATGATTTTTTCCCAATCACGACAGGCCGCGATAGGGGAGATGATGTCGATGATCGCCCATCAGTGGCGCCAACCGCTCAACAATCTGGCGCTGTTTAATCAGGATAATTACATTAAAATGAAACTGGGGAGACTGGATGAAGAGAGTTTTGATTATTCTCACGCGATGATCGATAAAAATCTCCAATTTATGTCCAAAACGATCGATGATTTCCGAAACTTTTTTAGACCCGATCAAAGTAAAGAGCTAACAACGATCGAAGAGGTTTTGGAGAGCACCCTCGCCATGATCGGTACCAGCTTAAAAAACAATACGATTGAAATCATTCGCCAAAGCAGTAGTGAAACACCTTTATTAATTCACAAAAATTCGCTCATTCATGTATTGCTCAATATCCTCAGTAACGCAAAAGATGCCTTTGATAACAATAACACTCCTCAAGCTGTTGTTATGATCAGCGTTGATGAAACCGAAACAGAGATTAAACTTAATATTTGTGACAATGCGGGTGGTATTTCTGAAGCGATTTTAGATCAGCTGGCACAACCTTATTTTACGACCAAAGGGGTAGCTGGTACAGGGTTGGGTCTTTATATCTCCCGCACCATTATCGAAAAATATTTTTCAGGAACACTTCAATGGAACAATAATGCCGCCAACGGAGCATGTTTTATCGTCACACTGGAGATAGACCATGTCAAATCTTAAGAAGAGTTCCAAAAGCATCGAAGATCTGCCGCAGCAAAAACTTCGAGAACATGCAGAAAAACTCCTCCACAAAAAAACAGAGCCCTCATTAGAAGATCTATCGCTTGAAGAGAGCCAAAAAATTCTCCATGAGTTGCGCGTCCATCAAATCGAACTGGAGATGCAAAATGACGAATTGACCCATTCTCAAATGGTCTTGACCGCACTGAAAGAAGATTACAGGGATCTTTATGATTTCGCACCGGTCGGATACTGTACTCTGGACTCCACCGGACTCATTGTTCAGCCTAACAAGACACTCTCTGCCTTGTTGGGAATAAAACGAAGCGGGTTGCTTCATCAGAGTATTTTTGGATTTATACTCAAAGAAGATCAAGATACTTTTTACCTTTTCCGTAAAAAAGTGCAAGATTCCAAAACTCAGCAAAGCTGTGAACTGCGAATGCTCCATGTTGATGGAGAATTTATTTGGATACATCTTTCGGCGATAGCCATACTCGATCATCTCAATGCCATCTCTTTTCGGTTGGTATTTAGCGATATTACCGGTCTAAAAGAGTATCAGAAAAAACTCGAACATATCGCGTATTACGATCTTCTCACCAAGCTTCCAAACCGAACGTTGTTTGCTGATCGTCTCAATCAAGCGATGAAACAAGCCCTCCGCAACTCTCAGACATTAGCGATTGTTTATCTCGATTTGGATGGGTTTAAAGGGATTAACGATGCGCATGGGCATGATGTCGGGGATCAGTTTCTCATTCATATTTCGGAATACATGAAAGAGACGATGCGTGAAGGTGATACCATTGCCCGAATCGGCGGTGATGAGTTTGCTATTGTCTTGCCTGATCTTGCATCGATAAAAGAGTGTGCCCCTATGTTGAACCGTTTATTGAATGCTGCATTAAAAGAGGTCTATGTTGATGAACTGATCTTAAACGTCTCTGCTAGCCTTGGGATTACCTTTTATCCACAATCTGAGGTGGTAGATGCGGATCAGCTGTTACGTCAAGCCGATTACGCGATGTATCAAGCAAAACTGGCCGGAAAGAATCGCTATTTCGTTTTTGATACGGCACAAAACGATATCGTTCGAGGGCTCTATGAGATAATTGCAGGTATCCAAAAAGGGATGGACTCTCATGAGTTTATCCTCTACTACCAACCAAAAGTGAACATGCGAAGCGGAGAAATTATCGGATTTGAAGCCCTTATTCGGTGGCAGCATCCCGAAAAAGGGATCGTAAATCCTCTTGATTTTCTCCCTGAAATTGAGGATCATCCCCTGATAGTAGAGATAGGAGAGTGGGTGATTGATACGGTACTCACACAGATGCAAGAGTGGCAGGTGAGTGGATTCAATCTTCCGATCAGTGTAAATATCAGTGCCAGACAGCTTCAAGAAAGCAATTTTTTAGAACGGCTTCGAGAAATTTTTGCCCTTCATCCGAATGTCTCCCCTTCAAAATTAGAGCTTGAAGTACTGGAAACCAGCAAACTCGAAGACCTCATCCGTACCTCTGCTATTATTAAAGAGTGTTCTGACCTGGGGATCCTTTTTGCCCTCGATGATTTTGGAACAGGGTACTCTTCTCTGACGTACCTCAAACATCTCCCTGTCTCCATCCTCAAAATAGATCAAAGTTTTATCCGAGGAATGCTCGACAATAGCGATGATCTGAGTATCTTAAAAGGGGTCATCGGTCTGGCAGAAGCGTTCCATCGAGAAGTTATCGCTGAGGGGGTAGAAACCATAGCGCATGGCAAAATTTTGATGGAAATGGGATGCAATTTGGCTCAGGGGTATGCAATCTCACGACCTATCCCCACCAATCAGGTATTAGCGTGGGTAGAGATATGGAAATCCGATCCGGCATGGAGACATTAAGGAGCAATCTTGTCTTCATTAATTATTTTAGTGCTATAATATTATAAATTAATTAGGCACCTCATAGAAACTGCTCTTGAAGCAACCTAAATTTGCCTGATTAATTTCCACTCGCTTTTTTTCTTCATCTTCTTCATTTATCACCTTTTCTTATTGTTTAAACGGCTTCTTCTTTCAATAATCACACGATATATCTGCGTAAAATAATCATAAATAGTTATTAAATATTTAACTTAATAATTAATATAGTTTTTAATGTGTTATAATATTATTAATAATTAGGTTTATATAGGGCATTTTTAAAGGAATAGTGTTCGATGATTGTAGTAAATCCTATCCACATGGTGTTATGAAGATACTAGCTAGAACGGTATAAACGGTATTCTAAATGTGAATGAGTAGCTCTCTGGATAGGAATTAAACTACGTAAAGGATCTTTTATGAATCTCTTTAAAAAAAACGATAAAAAAAACTCTTCTACTAAAAATACCCCAAAAGAAGGAAATCCTATGAATACTTCTGCTGAAAACCCTGTAAAACCTATCAATAGTGATATGGTTTCGCAAAACGAAAACGCTCCTCATGGGAATAAAAAATGATTCGCATTAAACGCACCACCACCATGAATGTTGCGATGGCAGCAGCGGTTTTGTTGGCTACGGCGGTTCCATTGTTCGCATCTGATGCTGATGATAAAATCGAATCGTCATTTAAAAAAAGCTATGTGTATAAAACTTACCTCAAAGATGAACATATTACGATCAGTGCTAAAAATGGAGTCGTTACCTTAGCGGGTGATGTTCTTGAAGAATCTCACAAACCGATGGCACAGGATATGGTTGAAGCGTTGAGCGGAGTCAAAACGGTTCACAACAATATCGTTGTCAAAAACGATAAATCGGATACATGGCTGAAATTGAAAGTGGAAACCGCACTCATATTTCACAGCAATGTCAATGCCCGTAAAACCGAAGTATCGGTAAATAATGGTGTAGTTACCCTCAAAGGCAAAGCCACTAGCCAAGCCCAAAAAGATCTGACGAGCGAATACGCCAAAGAGATCGACGGGGTAAAAGAGGTAAAGAACGAAATGACCACAGCGAAAGCGGAAGATAGTATCGGTGAGAAAATCGATGATGCATCGATCACGGCTCAGGTAAAAATGACGTTAATGATGCACAAATCTACCGGGGTTATCCGAACCAGTGTAACCACAAACGATGGTGTAGTTACCCTAAGCGGTCAAGCTAAAAGTCATGCCGAACGTGATTTGGTGACCAAACTTACCGAAGACGTTGAGGGTGTTTCTCATGTCGTCAACAAAATGAGCGTCGAATAATACTCAAAGAATTCAAAGGTGTTGATGAGCAACCATTATCGTCGTTCTGATCCAAGGACGGCGCACGCTCTGAGGAGCAAAAGGAAAATATTATGAATGATAAAGAACTGTATCAACAAAAAAAAGAGGCAGAATTTGCGATTTGGAAATCAGATATCGTTAATCTAAAAGCCAAAGCATCCATGGCAAGTGCCGATGCACAGATCGAAATAAACAAACATATCGATGCACTCGAAAAGAAAATCGATGAGGGAAAAACAAAGCTTTCCGATTTGGTCAAAGCGACCGATGAGGTGTACGAATCGATGAAAACCAATGTGGAATCGGCGTGGGATTCAGTCACATCGGCGTTTAACGACCTTACTGCAAAAATCAAAAGTTAACGTAAACCTATAAAAGGATAAATGATGAAAAAAATAGTTTTAGCGGCTTTGCTCGCGGGTTGTGGATTAATGGGTGCTGAGAATGTTGCCTTTATCGGTGTAAGTATGGGAAATACTGAGTTAAAAACCAGTACAGGAACAGGTGATTTTGAATCGAAAAACGATGATACACACTATACCGCTACATTAGGGCAGTATGTCGGTGAAAACGGCCGTGTATCACTTTCATATACCTATATCGAACCAACGGGCCATGTACAAAACAGCGATGGGGTCTCTTTGGGGTTTGATTTTATTATTCCGGTGGTGGAAAACGCGTTTTTGCTCTATGCCGGACCGATTATCGGTTATACCCGATTTGAACAAGAGTCAGCGGGATTGGAACTCGATCTTAGCGGAATGCACTACGGCGCACAAGCGGGCGGAATCGTTCGTATCGTTAAAAATATCGAGATCGAAGGGGGATATCGCTATCTGGTTGAAACAGGAAGTGATAGTGTTCTAGGGGTAGATATTGATGCGGATGAACTCCGTATGTGGTATGTCGGCGCTAATTTTCGTTTTTAACTACACATTTAAACTTCCTCAAACGGGGAAGTTTAACAATTAACAAAGGATATTTTATGAATTGCATTAAACTTCTTACCTTTACCGCTGTGGCGATGATCGCCCTAAGCGGCTGTTCTGCAAAATCACCTACAACTGCCGATTTCATGCGGATGCATGCAACCGATGAAAAAGAGATGGGTCTCGATCAAAAAGCGATTGCAAAAGAGTGGGATCGCGGTTCAAACCTCAAACATTCCGGTGAAGAACTGGTCAAAAATGGGGAAAAACTGATCAAAAGCGGAGATCATGATATGACTGTTGGAAAGCAAAAGATAGAGCAGGGGACTAAAGATACCGCTGAGGGGACAACGATCATGGCTGAAAGCGAGCGTGTTTTCAAGGAAAAATACCCTGATCTTAAGCTCAATCTCAATTAAAAATATTATATAATATAAAGGAAAACAGATGTCTATGTCAAAAGCAATTTTATCATTCGTATTGAGTACAACACTATTAGCCCAAGTTTCATGGGCTCAAATGGCTTCAACCGAAGCAGTGTTAGAGCAACCAACGACAATTTCATCGCACGAAAAAGTGAATCAATTCGTTGCTCGTGAAGATGTGATAAAAACATTCGAAAGCATGGGGGTTGACCCTACGACGCTTGAACAAAGAGTTGCCCTGATGAGCGATGAAGAGATCGCAGCGATCACTTCTCAAATCGATACATTACCAGCCGGTGGTGATTTCGGAGGACTTGTTGGTGCCGTTGTGTTTGTATTTATCGTCTTGTTGATTACCGATATCCTCGGGTTCACCAAAATATTTGGTTTCACTCGATCAGCACGTTAATCGTATGTTTAACCACTTCCTAATTTTAGTGTATACCGCCCTTGCCGTCATAATGGCGACAGGGTGTGCTCCAAAAGATCCGTTCCCACCTGAACAACACTATTCATCCTCCGCGCTCGATGTCCCGTTTATACCACCGCGTTCGCATCTGTGTGGATCAACATCCATAGAGATGGTAACGTCGTATTGGCACTTTCAAACCGGTTTTTCTCCGAAACTCTCCAACCAAGAACTGGACGCTCGTACACTCATTCCGGCAAAAGAGGGGACATTACAGATAGAGATGGTGATCGCAGCACGCTCTAATGGTCTAGTCGTCTATCCTCTAGAACCAACGTATGAAGCATTGTTTGGTGAACTCCAAGCCAATCATCCCGTTATTGTACTGGTCAATCGCAGTTTTTCATGGCATCCGCTTTGGCATTATGCTCCGGTGATCGGGTACGATGAAAAACAACGGCGCATACACGCCCATTTTTCAGATCAGCCCAACGAAGCACTCTCACTATCAACGTTTGCCGCATTGTGGGAACGAAGCGGGAAGTGGGGAATACTCCCTCTACCGCCGAGTGAGATTCCGGCATCGATTAGCGTAAAGAGTTTTCTACGCGCAGTGTACGCGTTTGAAAAATCAGGAAACAGTGATGGGGCCATTGTTGCCTATAAAAGTGGACTGAAACGCTGGCCCGACAATGCGGATATCCTTTTTGCCTTAGCCAATGGAGAATATAACGCCTCACATCTGATTGAGGCAGAGGAGAGTTATCGCAAGCTTTTAGCACTGAATCCCACCCATTCGCTTGCGCTGAATAATCTAGCGATGCTGTTAGCACACAGCGGCAGATCCGATGAAGGGTTAAAATTGCTCGATAAGGTTGTGAGTGACGATCCTAACATAAACGCTTTGATAAAAGCTTCGCGGGAAGAGATTTTACACTCCCTCAAGTATTAGCTTGAGAGTGTATATCATCCGTCTTGGTAAACTGCTGATCGTTATTGATCTCTTGTTTGAAAAGTTTATGATATACACTCCCTCTCAGGATAGTGGCAGCGAGAAAAATTTAGAAGAGGGTGATAAGTTTTTCACCATTTTATTGAGAGATTCTCCCTCTGAATATCGTTATAATTGAACTTATTCGATAAAATACGGGTTTTATTTAGTACAGCATTACGATACAGAAGGTTTTTTATATGAGCGAGAGCAAAGATTTTTTACGCACCATCGTCGAAGAGGATTTACACGCGGGCAAATACAGTGAAGTTGTAACCCGCTTCCCCCCTGAGCCAAACGGCTTCCCCCACATCGGACACGCCAAATCGATCGCGATCAACTTCGGGATCGCACGGGACTATAACGGTCACTGTAATCTGCGAATGGACGATACCAACCCTACAACCGAAGATACCCGCTACGTCGAAGCGCTCAAAGATGCCGTAGAGTGGCTCGGATTTGCGTGGGAGGGGAATGTTCGCTATACGTCGGATTACTTCCCTGAACTCTATCAATACGCTATTGAGCTTATCAAAATGGGCAAAGCCTACGTCGATAGCCTTAGCGAAGAAGAGATCCGCGAGTATCGCGGAACGGTGACTGAAGCGGGACGCCGCAGCGTCTATGCTGAGCGGAGCGTCGAAGAGAATCTTGATCTCTTAGAGCGGATGAAAGAGGGCGAGTTCAAAGACGGAGAGCACGTTTTACGTGCCAA
>JBFYRD010000220.1:0-4774 GCA_041302405.1 Sulfuricurvum sp. | reverse complement strand
GATAATTTTCAAAGACTCAAGAGAGGTTCCTGCCAAAACGGAATAAAGAGCGTATGCGCTCCCTTTTAAATAAGGAGCTATTTCAGAAAGATTTGAAGGTTTAACACATAAAAGAACCGTTTTATTGGTGATATCGGCACTAGCATAAAGTGTTTTTTTAATCGGGGTGCTCAATGCTTGTTCAAATTGCTCCAATGCTGCCATACTCCGACCGATCACCTCGATAGCATGGGTTTCACATAATCCTTTTGCAAGGGCGAGCGCCATTTTCCCATTTCCAATGAAGGTGATTGATTTTGCCATATTCAATCCTTTTTTAAATATTTTTCGATGGGTTCGGCAATACCAAAATCGGCACGGTTATCAACGATGATTTGAGCCATGGTTTGATTGTCAGTATTAAAAATCAAAGGGGCGACAAAGTTGATCGTTGATTTTTCAATCGGCGTTTGTAAAATCATAATATTGTAAATTAAAAGATTGCTTTGAGGGGTAATGCCGAGCAGTCCTTGGAGGGAAGAGGGGATATCAAAAGAGTATTCTCGTAAAGAAAAGGGATTGATTAAGGTAAAAGAGGGACCCTCTCCAATACTTTCCAAACGTAAAAAAATTTCGTCGAGCTTTTGGAGCTCCATTTTTGAAACGGTTTCAAAACCGAGCAAAGGAAGTTTTAAATCAAACTGCATATCTACCTTCTTGTATCATAATGGACTGATTTTAACACATCAAACTAAAAAGTTTCACCAATAAGCAGTGGTGTTTAATCTCTTTACGGTAAAATAGCTGATAATTTCAATACAGTGTAGGTTTTAGCAATGATCAAAACATGGTTAGTCGCGATGATAGCAGTTATCCTTTTTACCGGATGCGGTAAAGAACTTGAAGAGTTTAATAAACCGGCTGAATACTGGTATGAAAAAATGGTTACCGCCGTATCAAACGGTAATCTTGAAAAAGCGGACAGCTATTTCAGTTCCCTTCAAAGTGAACATATTAGTTCTCCTTTTTTAGCAGAAGCAACAATGATTATGGCACAAGCGCATATGGCCCATGATGAGTATTTGTTGGCGGAACATTTTTTGAATGAATACATTCGTCGATACGCTACTCCTGAGGGGCGCGAATATGCAGAATATTTAAAAGTTAAAGCAAAGTTTTTGGCATTACCCAATCCGGGACGTGATCAAGGTTTGATCGATGAGACACTTAAAGGGGCGGAAGCATTTAAAATAAACTACCCGTATTCGACCTATTTGCCACAGTTAAATACGATGGAAACACAATTGCACCTTGCTCGTGGAGTTCTCAATGAACAAATCGCTCAAATGTATGAGCGTTTA
This sequence comes from Sulfuricurvum sp., assembly GCA_041302405.1. GTDB lineage: Bacteria > Campylobacterota > Campylobacteria > Campylobacterales > Sulfurimonadaceae > Sulfuricurvum. The sequence goes on along the minus strand of JBFYRD010000220.1, from coordinate 3,434 downwards.
GGCAAACCTAAGGGAGCTGTTTATTATCGAGATATGGCACCGGTGACGTGGGTTAAAGGCTCTGAGATTGTTGCTGCCGATGTCCCGTGGTATCGAGAGATGTTTGAAGGCGATGGCAGCAGCAGTTGGTATGAGTTCCTGATTCCTCAAACGCGTAATGTTATCTCTATGGATGATAACGTTACGACGCAGACATCTAAAAATGAGAAAAATGAAAGCTGGTATGACTTTTTGATCCCGAGCTTTTGATTAGTCTCTATCGTTTCATCAGAATTTCAATGTAGAAGGTTTTTTGAATATGCAACTTAGTAACTACAGCTCTTTTCCAACGAATCTTCCCGTCATCGCGGAAGATGAGCTCTTTTTATATCCGTTTATGATCTCACCGCTTTTTTTAAACGATGAAAAAAATATTGCTGCCGCCACTGAGGCGATTGAGAATAATTCTCTTGTAATCGTTTGCCCTGTAAAGCCTGAACATGAGGGGGAGCGAGAAGGGGATTCGATTTATGATGCCGGTGTTATAGGATCGATCATGCGCAAGGTAGTGCTTCCTGATGGTCGAATCAAGGTTTTATTTCAGGGATTGGCTCGAGGTCATATCGAAGAGATAGTACACGATAACCCGCTTCGTGCCCATGTCGATTTGATCTCATCGATGGCGGTGAATGAACTAAAAATGGACGCTATTTTGGAAGTACTCCGTGAAAAAGTGCGCTCCCTCTCACAAGTGAGCAACTATTTCCCACCGGATCTTTTGCGTACCATCGAAGAGAACCATGAGTATAACCGTATCGTTGATCTTATTTGCAGCTCGATTAAAATCAAAAAAGAGAATGCTTATAAGCTTTTCATTGAGCGTGATCCTGAAAAACGGTTTTTGATGCTGATTGATGAATTGATCGAAGAGACGGAAGCCAACAAGCTCCAAAAAGAGATCCGCTCAAAAGTACACACCCGTATCGAGAAAGTGAACAAAGAGTATTTTCTCAAAGAGCAGCTCAAGCAGATTCAAAAAGAGCTTGGAACCGATACGCATCGTGATGAAGAGATCGAGGAATTTCGTAAAAAGCTCGATGCTAAAAAAGAGAAAATGCACCCTGATGCGTATAAAGAGATCAACAAACAGTTAGAACGTTTTGCGCGAATGCATCCCGACAGTGCTGATGCGGGGATGATTCAAACGTACCTTGAATGGGTACTCGAAATCCCGTATGGGGAAGAGGCGAAAAAAGCACTGAACATTCACGATGTTGAGAATCAGCTCAATAAAGATCACTTCTCTCTCAAAAAACCGAAAGAGCGTATTTTGGAGTTTTTCTCGGTCAAAGAGTTGTTGGAGCTTCGCGGCATTGCCGATAAAGAGGGGCGCGGCGCAATTTTGTGTTTCGCGGGCCCTCCGGGTGTGGGTAAAACTTCTCTTGCCAACTCGATTGCCACAGCACTAAAACGGCCACTCGTGCGGATTGCCCTTGGTGGTTTGGAAGATGTGAACGAACTGCGAGGACACCGCCGTACCTACATCGGTGCGATGCCGGGACGTATCGTACAGGGTGTTATAGAAGCGAAAAAGATGAATCCTGTTATCGTCCTCGATGAGATCGATAAAGTGGCGAAATCGCATCGCGGCGACCCAACGGCGGTACTCTTGGAGATTCTCGATCCTGAGCAAAATACCCATTTTAGAGATTATTATCTCAACTTTAATCTCGATCTCTCTAAAGCGATCTTTATCGCGACGGCGAACGATGTAGGACAGATTCCTGGGCCGTTACGTGATCGTATGGAGTTCATCTCAGTGAGTTCGTATACGCCTCAAGAGAAGTTTCAGATCGCTAAACAGTATCTGATTCCCCAAGAGCTTAAAAAACATGGTCTTAAAACGGGAGAGCTCTCGATTTCTAAAACAGCATTAGCCGAAGTAATCGAAAAACATACCCGTGAAGCGGGGGTACGTAACCTCCGTCGCCGTGTTGCCGATATCATCCGTAAAGCGGCAAAAAAGATTCTCGAAGAGCCGAGCACTCAAAAAGTGACGGTGAGTTTGAAAAACCTCAAAGATTTCTTGGAAAAAACGATTTTTGAGATCGATCGAACCGATCACATTGATCGCATCGGTGTCGTTAACGGATTGGCGTGGACGGCTGTTGGAGGCGATGTACTCAAAATCGAGGCCATTCGTATCAACGGAAAAGGGGTGTTACAGCTTACGGGAAGTTTGGGGGATGTGATGAAAGAATCTGCCCGTATCGCCCTCTCTGTCGTCAAAACATTGATTGATGAGGGGAAAATTACGGTTGATCACTCTATCATTCCTCTCTCTCCTGCTGAGCGTGAAAGCGATACATTGATTGATGCAAGCGAAGTCTATAAGCGCTTTGATCTGCATATCCATGTACCTGATGGGGCAACGCCGAAAGATGGTCCGAGTGCGGGGATTGCAATGTCAACCGTTATCGCTTCGATTTTAACGAATAAAAAAGTGCGTGCCGATATTGCTATGACGGGTGAAGTATCACTCACCGGAAATGTCCTTCCTATCGGCGGATTGAAAGAGAAACTGATTGCGGCACACCGAGCAGGGATGAAGCTTGCTCTTATCCCTCAGAAAAATTTTGATCGTGATCTTTCCGATATTCCTGATGAGGTAAAAGCCGCGATTGAAATCATTGGTGTCAGTCGAATCGAAGAGGTTCTTAGTCGCCTTTTAATTGACGGATAATACCAAAAACTTCGGGTGAACCATAAAGGTATCCCCGAAGTTTTACCCCTATTTTTAACACTCTGCACTCTTCACGAAATCCTTTATCCATCACCACATTATGCTCATAAGGAGCGATAAACGTATAATTACCCTCTATTGATACGATGGTATTGCGGGCGACGATGTGTTCACCGCCATGTTTTAAAGCTTCTTTGTCGTGTTGGCTGAGCAAATACCCTCTGTGTTTGAAAAAGGTATCGATTCCATAGACTAACGAACGGATATTGCGAGGGTTTTGAGCGTAGGAAAATGTATCGATGGTAGTAAAATCCATCGGTTCAATCAGTGAGTCATTATCCTCTTCGAGATAGCGAAAACTGCGTCGTATTGCATCTTGGTAATCGCGCATCATCGGAGCACTGTATCGATGCCTGAAAGCGTTTCGGGTGTATCGTTCATCGGTGTTGCTTTCATCGATGTGGTGAGGAATATTGTGCTCATCAAGGTATGTTTCAATAGAGTCTCGATCCCATTCTAACAAAGGGCGGAGGATTTCAATCCCCTCGCGTTGATCGTGAGACCGGATTCCGAGCATTTCCGGCAACCCTGATCCGCGACATATCTGCATCATCAGCCACTCCAGACGATCATTCAGCTGGTGAGCCGTGAGGAGATAGGTATAGGTGTGCTTTTTCATCAGATACTCAAAGAAGCGGTAACGTTCTTCGCG
>JBFYRD010000206.1:0-4573 GCA_041302405.1 Sulfuricurvum sp. | reverse complement strand
GTGGTACTTTTACCATCCACAAATTGCACCAGTCGCAATTCCCCAGCAAATTCCGCTCCAACAACGCTTTTGCCCTCATAATCACCCCCTTTGACCAAAATATCAGGAGCGATATTTTTGATCAACTCATGCGGAGTCTCTTCGCTAAATAACACCACATAATCGACCGATTCAAGTGCCGCTAAAATATAAGCACGATCGGCTTCACTGTTTACAGGACGAGTTGGCCCTTTTAGTTCTCTAACTGAACTATCCGTATTTAATCCTACGATCAACACATCGCCGTAACTTTTCGCCTCTTGGAGATATTTAACATGCCCTACATGGAGAATATCAAAACACCCATTCGTAAATACGACCTTTTTCCCCTCTTTTTTTAGGCGATCAGCCAACGCATAGATTTCCTCTTTGGTTTTAATATGCATCTCCGACGTACTCTGATGCAAGCTAGACTCATACGCTTCGATCTCACTCAGTGTTACCGTAGCTGAGCCGATTTTTCCGACAACAACCGCCGCCGCATGATTCGCAAACGGCGCAGCTTCATCGATGGTGTATCCGCAGCTAAGGGCAAATGAGAGAGAAGCAATCACTGTATCCCCTGCACCTGTGACATCATAAACCTCTTTGGCAACCGTTGGGAAACGGCGCATACTCTTGTCATAGATTGCAATCCCATCTTCAGAAAGAGTAATCATCGAACATTCCAATGAACAGGTATCTTTTAAACTAATAAGAGCTTTTTGTAAACTTTTGTCATCATTGATAACAATACCGGTCGCTTCAGAAGCCTCTTTTTTATTCGGAGTGAGGAGATATGCCCCGCGGTATTTACGATAATCTTTCCCCTTCGGATCAACGAGCACTTTTTTACTTGCCGCTTTAGCTGCCGCGATCACTCCGCCAGCAACCGCGTCGGTAATGACCCCTTTTCCATAATCAGAGAGGATAATAATGTCACAGCTATCGATTACATCGATCACATACGAGACGATGGAGCGTTCACTCGTTTTATCAATCACCTCTTTGGATTCATTGTCGTAACGCAAAATCTGCTGGTTTGAAGCGATAACTCGACTTTTTTTCGAGGTTTTACGCCCATGCTGGAGTATTAACCCTTTGCTAGAAGCTCCGATAGAAGCAAGCATCGAGAGAAGTTCTTTTCCATTCTCATCATCACCAATCACCCCGCACACGCTAACACGTGCACCTAGTGCGACAAGATTGTTAATGACATTCCCCGCACCTCCCAAAACAGTCGTTTCACGTGCAATGTCCACAATCTGTACCGGAGCCTCAGGACTGATTCGTTCACACCCTCCCCACAAATAGTGGTCGATCATCAAATCTCCGATAACGAGGATATGAGGCTGAGCGTTGTGCAACGATTTCATGAAAGCTCCTGCTCAAATAGACGCTTGATCTCCGGGACATATGCCGCGATCCCCTCCTCGAATTCAAACCGTGGGTTATAGCCTAACACACTCTGCGTCGTTTCGATATCCGCTTCGGTATGAAACTGATAGCGCCCCACGTAGGGGTTGGGGATATATTCGCAAACATACGATGTCCCCAGTTCACGTTGGAGAATATCGACCATCGATTGAAATGAGCGTGCTTTACCCGTACCGACGTTAAATACACCGTTTTCCTTTGGATGCATGGCGAGGATATTGGCTTGGATAATATCTTCGATATAAATAAAATCACGCAAAATAGCATCAGAGTTTTCAAAAAGTTTCGGATTTTTTCCCGCTAAAAGCTGATGACCAAACTGCACCACCATCGACGAGGTTTTGTTCTTAAAAAATTCTCTCGGGCCGTAAACATTGAAATAACGTAATCCGACGATACTGATATGATCGTGAGCCGAAGCATATTGATGGGCTAAATGGTCCATCATCAATTTCGAGAAACCGTACACATTTTGAGGAGCCTCTCGTCCGACACGTTGCGGAGAAGGAGCGTCACCGTACGTTGCTCCGGATGAGGCGTAAATCATATTGGCTCCGTGCGCGACGGCGATATCGAGCAGGTCTTTAAACGCATTGACATTCGTTTGGATCATGAGGTCTTGCTCTAATGCCGTCGTATCCGAAATGGCAGCTTCATGAAAAATATAATCAAATTTATAATTTTGGGCAAGCTTTGCAAGGAGCAGTTGATCGTTAATATCCCCGCTGATCACTTCGCCACGAAATCCGATAAGATTTTTAAAATGTCCGAAACTTTTGAGATTTCCATTGGAGAGGGTTAGATTAGAGCGAAAAAGATCCAGTACCACAATATGAGCTTGCGGAAAATGCTCCTGAAAATAAAAAGCGAGGTTTGAGCCAATAAAACCAGCTCCCCCCGTGATCAAAATGGTTTTTCGGTTTAAATCTACGTCACTGTAGCGCATAAAGAATCCTTACATAAAGGTAGTGTCATATTGTAACAAACTCTTTATTAAAGGTTAAACAGTTAGAGTGATTTAAGATTGATAGGAATATAATAGCGTTCAAATTTTTTATGGAGAAAACAAATGAAAAAAATTGCTCTTGCAATGTTGTTCGCTGGTGTATCTTTGATGGCTGCCGATGGAAAAGCTTTGGCTGGTAAATGTGCTGCTTGTCACGGTGCTTCTTTCGAAAAAGTAGCTCTTGGTAAATCTGCTGTTGTTAAAGGTCAATCAGCTGGTCAAATCGAAACAGCTCTTAAAGGTTACAAAGCTGGTACTTTGAACAAAGCAGGTATGGGTGCATTGATGAAAGGTCAAGTTGCTTCTATGTCAGATGCTGACATCAAAGCTCTTTCTTCTTACATCGCAGGAATTAAGTAATTTAACGCTAATCGGAACAAAGTCCCGATTAGCTACGTTAACACTGTGTTCTCTTCAGCAGAGAGCTCACGTGCAGTAAACCGTACTTCATCCTAACAAATTCCCACTCCTTTAAAATAATGCGACTAGCAACGAGAAATTAATTTTTTTTGTTTTCCAAAATTTTAAACCCTATTATAACTTTACTCCACTATAATACCAAAACTCGATTATGAGTTATTGATCATAATCATAAAAATTATATTAAAGAGGTTTTTTGGAATCGGATTTACGATCCGCTGCAATGCTTATTGCAGCACTATTTTTAGTTTTACTCAACGGTTTTTTCGTCCTTTCAGAATTTGCTATCGTCAAAGTTAGACGAAGCAAACTCGAAGAGATGGCAAAACAAGGCAAACCCAATGCTTCTTTAGCACTCAAGATGTCAAACTCACTTGACACCTATTTGAGCGCTACACAACTGGGGATTACCCTCTCTTCTCTTGCTTTGGGTTGGATTGGTGAGCCAGCCCTTGCAAGGCTGATCGAACCTACTTTTACCTATTTCTTTGGAGACAACCCCGTATTATTGCACACGGTTAGTTTTGCCATCGCATTTACCGTTATTACTTTTTTACACGTTGTTTTTGGAGAGCTGATTCCTAAATCAGTTGCTATCGCAAAAGCGGAAACAATGGCATTGATCATCGCGAGACCTTTATACCTGTTTTGGCTTTTGTTTTTTCCTCTTATCCGCTTTTTCGACATCGTTGCTGCTTTCTTCCTCAAAAGAATGGGCATTACGCCAGCATCCGAACATGAGTTAGCTCATTCCGAAGAAGAGATCCGAATCATCGTCAATGAAAGCTTCAGAGGCGGATACATCGACTCTGTAGAGAGCGAAATCATCAAAAATGCCGTTGATTTCTCCGAAACCGTCGCGAGAGAGATTATGACTCCTAGAAAAGATATGGTGTGTATCAATTCGGAAAAATCGTTTGAAGAGAATGTTTCTCTGATCACAACAACGCGCTATACGCGATATCCTTATTGCCACGGCGGTAAAGATAATATTAGCGGTATGATTCATACCCGTGATTTGCTAAATAGCGCTTTGAACCATCAGATTGTGGATATATCACAATTTGCCCGACCGATTATCATGGTCCCTGAAAATGCTTCCATTTCCAATATTTTGACAAAAATGAACAAAGAACGTATCCATATTGCTTTAGTCGTGGATGAATATGGCGGCACGTCAGGATTGCTGACGATGGAAGACATCCTCGAAGAGATTGTCGGTGACACCAGCGATGAACATGATAGTAACAATGAAATGATCCGCAAAATTGATGAGTATACGTATGAATTTGACGGGATGGTTAATCTTGAAAAAGTTGAAGAGATTATGGAAGTAATTTTTGATGAAGCCGAACAATCGGTCACGATTGGCGGAAGAGTCTTTAACCTGATCGGTCGATTGCCTGAAGTTGGTGATATTACTGATGATGGAATTTGCAGTTATGAGATTTTAGAGATCAATCACAAACGGATTAAAAAGCTTTTATGTAAAAAACTGGTGAATGGGATGAGCGAAAAGTAGAGACCTGTTTACTCAGGTCGATACGCTTCTGTTTTCTTCACTGACTCTTTTTTACGCTGCTGATTCGCCGCGTCGTTGAGTTCGCTCTCATCATCATACTGTACTTGGTTCATCATTTTGGTCTCATCGTCAAACTGCCCATTTTTAATCCCCCATAAAAAAGCAACCAA
>JBFYRD010000200.1:0-4162 GCA_041302405.1 Sulfuricurvum sp. | reverse complement strand
GTACAAATGAAAGAGACAACCTCTATCATGGCTCCGGGCGGATTGGTATCAGATCCGATTTCAGCGATTTCTCTCGGTATTGCATTAATGTTCGGTACAGCGGGTCTTCCGCATATCCTTATGCGCTTTTTCACTGTTAGCGATGCGAAAGAAGCACGTAAATCGGTTTTCTATGCGACAGGGTTTATCGGGTATTTCTATATCTTGACGTTCATCATCGGTTTCGGTGCAATCGTTATGGTATTCGAAAATCCACAATATCTTGATTTGGCGAAACAAGCAATCGATGGCGGATCTCCGATTCTCGGTGGTGACAACATGGCAGCGATTCACCTTTCACATGCAGTGGGCGGCGATTTCTTCCTCGGATTTATCTCAGCGGTTGCATTCGCAACAATCCTTGCGGTTGTTTCGGGTCTTACGTTGGCCGGTGCATCTGCAATTTCACATGATTTGTATGCAAGCGTTATCCGTAAAGGTAAAGCGGATGGATTGATGGAGATGAAAGTTTCTAAAGTCTCAACCGTTATTTTGGGTATCGTAGCAATCTATCTTGGTATTGCATTTGAAGATCAGAATATCGCGTTCATGGTGGGATTGGCGTTTGCTATTGCAGCATCTGCAAACTTCCCGATTTTGTTCCTCTCTATGTATTGGTCTAAACTCACTACTCGCGGTGCGTTGCTTGGTGGATCACTGGGACTATTGACAGCGGCAGTTCTTGTGGTACTTGGGCCGACCGTATGGGTGGATGTATTGAAAAATGCGGAAGCAATTTTCCCTTACAAATATCCGGCTCTCTTCTCTGTAAGTGCAGCGTTTATCGGAATCTGGTTCTTCTCGATTACCGATAAATCTGATAATGCGGCAAAAGAGAAAGAGGCATATGAAGCACAATTTATCCGTTCTCAAACGGGTATCGGTGCAGAAGGTGCTGTTGAGCATTAACTTAATCTGTCATCCTGAACTCGAGGAAACATCGCTTTGCGAGCGGTACCCTTGTTTTGATTCAGGATCTATAATTCATTAGATTGCGGATCGAGTCCGCAATGACGGGAAAATATATTAGGAGTTTTCTTTGAGTCTATTTGACCAAAAAGCACTATTGATGTCGATTCACCCTTTTGACCTTCTCGGTGAGAGGATGATCGAAAAATTGATGACTAAGATGGATATTGCCTATTATCCTAAGGAGACGGTTTTAATCGCTCCGAGGGTACGAGCAGAATCACTCTACATTATCATCAAAGGGTTTGTGAACGAAACTATCGAGGATGAGCTCCAAAATGTTTATGGGGAGCGCGACAGTTTTGACGCGAACTCCCTCATATACGGAAACACACAAAGCACTTTTAGTGTTGCTGAAGACCTCATTTGTTATGAACTTCCCAAAGAATCTTTCCTTAACCTTCTCCAAGATGTCGAACCGTTTCAAAATTACTTCATGCAAGATTTCATTACTAAACATCAAAATCTAAAAGAGCGTCAGCACCAAAATGAATTGACCCCTTTTATGGTTTCTCGTGTTGATGAGATTTACCTCCATGCCCCGTGTTTCGTTGATGCTATTACGCCGATACGTGAAGCTCTTCGTAAAATGGCGGATCAAAATGCGAATGTTATTTTGGTCAAAAAAGGTGAAGAAATCGGTATTGTAACCGATACGAATCTGCGTGAAAAACTATTGCTGAGTGATAAAAGCCGTAACGACCCGATTCATGAGATTGCAACGTACGGTTTGATAACCATTGAACGGAGCGATTTTCTCTTTAATGCATTATTGCTCTTTACGAAATACGGTGTCAAACGTCTGATTGTTATCGAAAATGATCAAATCGTCGGGATACTAGAACAACTTGATTTACTTAGCCATTTTGCTAATCATACCCATCTGATTGCCGCATCAATTGATCGAGCGGTGAGTATCGATGAACTGCAAAATGCTCAGCGTTCACTGACGCATCTGATCCGTTCCTTAACCTCAAAAGGGGTACGGGTTCGCTACGTATCTAAACTTGTCAGTGAGCTCAATGCTAAAGTGTACCGTAAGGTTTTTGAGATGGTTGTCCCGCAAGCGTTGCAAACTAAATGCGCGTTGATTGTGATGGGATCCGAGGGGAGAGGTGAGCAGATCTTGCGTACCGATCAGGATAACGGTTTGATTATTCACGATGGTGAAGTTGAAGCGGTATTTGAACCCTATATGATGCAGTTAAATGGCTACCTTCTGCAGTTAGGATTTCCAAAATGCAGCGGTAATGTCATGGTATCCAACCCGTACTGGCGCCGCAGTGTCAGCGGATATAAAAATCTTATCAGTGATTGGGTCGGCACCTTTAACGAAGAAGCGTTGATGGGATTGTCAATTTTTTTGGATGCACAGTGTGTTGCCGGAGATGAAACACTTTTGGATAAGTGTCAAAATTATTTATTTGAGAATTTTGAGGGTCGAAGTGATATTTTGGCTCATTTGGCGAAAGCGGCTTTGGCTTTTGAAACCCCTCTTAGTTTGATTGGCAGTTTCGTTTTAGGCAGAGCGGAACATGTCAGCGAATTTGACATTAAAAAAGGGGGGATTTTTGCGATTGTTCATGGTGTTCGTATTTTGGCATTGGAACATAAAATCTCCCTCACAAATACGACTGAACGGATAAAAGAACTCAACAATCTTGGGCTCTTTGATCGAGCCTTTGCCAATGAACTCATTGAAGCGTATGATACATTGCTTAGCATTCGATTGCATTTCATTCTTGCACAAAAGCAAGGGAGTGATGAACAAAATTACGTGAATCCGAAATTGCTGAGTAAAGCAGAAAAAGATTTACTAAAAGATGCGTTTAAAATTGTCAATACGTTCAAAAAGTTTCTCACCTACCATTTTCATTTAGGAATGGTGGTGTAATGTTTGGATTCATCAAACGCTCATGGAATCGTCGAAGTTTAACTGATGAGAACTTTGCATGGATGTTTGAACCCTATTTTGGGGACGAAGTGGTGGTATTTGACACGGAAACAACAGGGCTTAACACTAAAAAAGACGCGGTGCTAAGTATCGGTGCGGTCAAGGTAAAAGGTGACCGTATTTTAACCTCAGAGAGTTTTGAAGTTTTTTTAAAACCCTCAAAAGAGATCAGTGTCGAAAGCATAAAAATTCATCATATTCGCCCTTGTGATTTGGAACACGCACTCGAGCCCTTAGAGGGGGCGAAAAAGTTTCTTGAATTTATCGGAAATCGCCCTTTAGTAGGGTATTATTTAGAGTTTGATATGGCAATGATGAACCGTCTGATCAAACCGTGGTTGGGGTGTGAACTTCCCCATAAACAGATTGAGATTTCGGGACTTTATTTTGATAAAAAAATTGCTTTGATTCCTCAAGGAAACATTGATTTACGCTTTGATACAATCCTTCGAGACTTGAACATTCCGAGGATGGGACAGCACAATGCATTGAACGATGCAATTATGACCGCAATGGTCTACATAAAATTGAAAAATACACTTAAACTACACTAAGGAGCCTTTACTATGAGTGATATCGTAAAACCAACTTTTCAACCGAACCGCGAGTTTGCTAAAAATGCCCGTATCAAAAACATGTGTGAATATCACGATTTACAAACATGGGCTACTGAAGATTATGAAGGGTTCTGGGGAAGTTTTGCCAATGAAAAAATTGATTGGTTTCAACCTTATACTCAAGTGCTCGATGAGAGTAATGCGCCGTTCTACAAATGGTTCGTGAACGGAAAACTTAACGTGGCACACCAATGTATTGACCGTCATCTCAGCTCTCGTAAAAACAAAGCGGCGATCATTTTCGAAGGTGACCGTGGAGACAAACAAATCATTACGTATCTTGAGCTCTATTACAACGTCAATAAATTTGCAAACCTTCTTAAAAACGAGTTTCATGTCAAAAAAGGGGATCGCGTCGTTATCTACATGCCAATGATCCCAGAAGCGGCATACGCAATGCTCGCATGTGCCCGTATCGGTGCGATCCACTCTATCGTATTCGGTGGGTTCTCTTCTGAAGCATTGAAAGACCGTATCGAAGATGCGCAAGCAAAATTGGTGATCACCGCAGACGGTGCTTACCGTAAAGATAAACCATACATGCTCAAACCGGTCGTTGATCAAGCACTCGATGCTAATACAC
>JBFYRD010000199.1:0-3951 GCA_041302405.1 Sulfuricurvum sp. | reverse complement strand
GGGGCTGACAAATTGGCTCGTTTGAGTTCAGTGAGTGCAATGGTTAGCGGTGCTGAATCAATCATAAGTGAACTCCAAGAGATGGGGGTAACGTTTGATAGTGACGAAGAGGGAAGTGTTGCACAACGACCCTTTGGGGGAACAAAAGCATCACGTACTTGTTACATCGCCGATAAAACCGGTGCATCGATTACCCAGACTTTACTTGTTAAATGCCGTAAAGAGGGGGTGAAAATTTTATCGAATTACGTGATGCTCTCGATCGCTACGTATAAAGAACAACTCTCGGGTATTACCTTATTACGTCGTCGTGATTCACAGGTTATAGCCTTAGCCTGTAAATCATTGATTTTAGCGGGCGGCGGATTTGCGGGGATCTATCGCGGGCATTCAACCAACTCTCAAGAATCGAGTGGGGATGTGATCGCGATTGCATTACGCGCTAAAATGCGTTTGGCAAATATGGAGTTTGTACAGTTTCATCCAACCACCTTGTTAAACAGCGGTACTTTAATTTCTGAAGCGGCTAGAGGTGAGGGGGCATATATTGTCGATGAGAACGGTGAACGTTTTACTGATGAGCTTCAAACGCGCGATAAACTCTCACGTGATATCGTTAAACATCAGTTAGCGGGACATATGGTCTATCTCGATTTTCGTCATTTGGGAGAAGCGTTGATCGATAAAAAGCTCCCCTCAGCCCGTAAGCATGCCCTTATGGGAGCTGGAATAGATATTCTTACTGAATTATTACCGATTACACCTTCTGCCCATTATACTATGGGGGGAATATGGGTAAGAGATAATACTTCTACCGATATTCCTAATGTTTTTGCTTGCGGTGAATGTGCCCATAGTGGTGTGCATGGTGCGAATCGTCTTGGCGGAAACAGTTTACTCGAAGCGGCTTATTTTGGGAGAATTGCCGGAATAGAAGCCTCTCGTGTGGCAAAAAAAGGGGATTTCCACCCGATTGATTACGCGCTTGTTGATAAAGAAGCACGCTATGTCGAGGCAATCTTAGAGGGTGAAAGCCGTTTTAATATTAACACGATGCGTCGTAATTTAGGTAATAATCTTTATAAAAATGCAGGTGTTTTTCGAACTCATGATACTCTTGCCAATGCACTTGAATATGTCCATTATCTGATGAAAATGTCATCAGGTCTGTGCTGTGTCAACAAAGAGAGAAGTGATAATGTCGAATTGATGTCTATTATCGAGTTCCGTAATGCACTCACTGTGGCGGAGTCGATGGTGATGTCCGCACTCGCACGTGAAGAGAGCAGAGGGGTTCATTACCGCGATGATTTTCCGCAGAGCGATGATCAAAATTTTGAGGTCAATACCATTATCCGTCGCCTCGCAGCCACCTTTTTACGGATTACGTTCGAAGGGCATCTCTCATCGGATTGGTGGCACCGGATACGGCAGTTTTTTCATGCACAGTAACATAGTGTAGTGAATTTATACTATTAAATAATATTAAGGAGTTTGTTATGGCAAAAGTTATGTTACGTTACGATTCAAAAGGATCAATCTCATTTTATGTTGCAAAAAAAGATATGGAAGAAACCATTTTAAATGCTGAATTCGATACCGATGAAAAATGGGGCGGAGAGGTTAACCTTTCTAACGGAGAGATATGGTTTATCGAGCCTTGTGCAAAAAAGTTTCCATCAGAAGTAATGGCTGTGCGTCGTAGCGAGTAATCACTAAACTATCCATTCACTCTTGGAATGGGTATTCTCTTCACTTTTCTTATAAAATTATCCTAAAAATTCTCATAAGAGATTTTTTTTCGTTTAATTGGCGGAATTTTACAAGACATTTTTGTCTTTGTATCTTATCATTAGAACCAGTTAAAGGATGTTTATTATATGAAGATTGTTTGCCACGAAAGCCCTTTTATTGATTCGGTCTACCATATTCCAACATACCAATATAAAAAAGATCAAGATTTTCAGTTTATCGGTGCACCTTCGGTTCATGAACATATTATTTTGAACGATGGATGTGCCGTTATTACTTTTGAAATTGATGGTAAAACATATCAATCTGATGGTGATTTAGTATGCGGAAAATTTATTAACGCTCCGAAAATAAAAATTCTTTTTAAAGACACTTGTCAAAAGTTGACCATAATCCGCCTAAGTGCGTGCGGCATGTTCAAGCTCACTGATACCCCAATAATCTCAATGGTTAACCACATTCTCCCAGCTTCTGTTATCGATGTTAATGTTGAATCTGAAGATAGAGCAGAGAAATATATTCAATTGGTCGAGGATATTGTGAATGGCGAGCCCCATCATAGCTCGTATGCTTTAACACGTGAGATAATACGTTATGTCAATGTCAATTTTGCAGAGCTTCCGAGTAATTCAACAAAAAAAGTAGCTGATTATTTTGGAATATCGGAGAGTTCACTTCGACGTTATTTCAAAAAATATTTGGGGATCAATCTTTCTACCTACATCATTACAATTAAACGTAAAAAAATGATTCAATCACTGTATGAAAACAATTATGACTCATTAAGTGTCCGAGAAAACGGCTACTACGATCAGTCCCATTTTTTGAATGATTTCAAACGTTTTTATGGAGTACCTCTTAAACAATATTTTCAGGAGATTCAGACATTGAAAAAACATGATCCTCATCTTATGAATTTTTTGTATCACTGCAACATAAAAAATGATATATGAAAGGGTAATATGCTTGTAAATGCATTGGCTGTGACACATTCAACACCGATTGGGTCCTTATTTAGTGATAAGTACAAAGTTAATACATTTGATAGCAATACATCTCTTCAAGATGTTTTTTTACATTTTACGCAGTATGCTTGTGATGCTGTAATCATTGTTGAAGAAGCGATATTGATTGGGATAATGACTTTAAAAGATATGATAAAGGCTTTAAATCATAGTGATAATTTATATTTTCCTGTTAAAAATTTTATGAGTACTCCGCTGCATACTTTTCAGACTACTATGAGTGTTGCAGCAGTTCTCGATGAGATGATACATGCAGCATTTGATAAAATTGTTGTAACGAAAGAGAATGAGGTCGTTGGGGTAATGGATAGACGCCATCTCCTCTCTGTATGCTACAACCAATTGACCCCATTTATTAAACACGAATACAATATGCTCAATTCACTCATGGGTATGGTGAATGAAGGAAAAAAAGGGTTGCTTAAAATGGCAACAACCGATACATTGACAGGAATCGGCAATCGACGTCTGCTCGAAGAGGTATTTCAAGCACATCAAAGTCTTGAAGAGCGCTATGGTGTTACTCTATTTTTATTGATGTTTGATATCGATGATTTTAAAGTCATTAACGACACCTACGGTCATAATACCGGTGATTTGGTGCTGAAAGAACTCACTGCACTAGTGAGTAATTCGATTCGAAAATCTGATTTATTTGTACGCTGGGGCGGAGAAGAGTTTGCTATTTTACTTCGATATTCCGATCCGTTAACGGTGATCAAAATAGCTGAGCAGATTCGTAAACGGATTGATGATCATCTCTTTAGCAGCGTTAAGCATCTCACATGCAGTTTTGGTTTGACATCGATACAACATGGTGAAACGTTAGAAAAAGCAATGGAGAGAGCTGACCATGCCCTCTATTATGCAAAACGAGAGGGCAAAAACAGTGTTCAGATGGAGATCGTTTAAAGATTTATCTCGTACTGTTTAATTTTATACCCGATTTGTCGAGCACTCATCCCCAATGCACGTGCTGCTTTAGTCTGAATACCATGAGAATCGATCAATGCTTGAATAATCGATTCTTTCTCCAACTCCTGAAGGCTTTTACGTGTCACAGGTCCTGATGGGGCTGCTACTGTTATTGGTGTTGTGAGTCCACTTATCGGTTGCATTTGAGGAATCGTTTCTGTTTGCATGTAGAGCTTTTGGTAATTAAAAGGCAATACAT
>JBFYRD010000198.1:0-3407 GCA_041302405.1 Sulfuricurvum sp. | reverse complement strand
ATCGGTAAAATCGATATGGGTGCGGGCACGTATCTCCGCATCATAATACTCTCCCTTGTGCAGTTTAATCGGTTCTATTTTGGAGAGGGTGGAAAATAGAGAAGGGATGAGCAAATCGATATCAACACGGTGTTGTCTGAGGGATCCGTCAATATCAAAAAAGGCTCCGAGATAGTTGCCGGAACCTTTTAGATTTTCCCCTTTTAGAGTGGCATTAAGGGCGAGTGAGTCTCCGCTGAGCTGTAATCGTGTGGCATTGATCTCATCATCGAGTGAGAGGATAAGATGCTCTGGTGGTTTATGAGACCAGTTTTTCCACATAAATGCATCTTGAGGAAGAGTGAGATTCCCATCCAGTGCATGATGGTCATTTTGAGTTGAAAAAGTCCCTTTAAAATGTGCGTGATCGTGAGTCACTTGGATATCTCCATGCAGCGCATTCGCGCTAAGGGCATAGGTACCCTTGGCGTCGAGTTCGAGTGCCGAAGAGCGGATAGTCTCAGGCAATGCGGCGATAAAAGAGAGGTTTTTATGGTTACTTTGGAGTTTCCAGCTAAAGCGCTCATAATCGGTACTGGTGAGTTGGAGGGTACTCCCATCGAGGTGAAGCGAACCTGTTAACCCTTTTGGAGAGTCTACGAATTTTCCATGCAGTTTATTGGAGGGGAGGGGCTGCGCTGTTGTAATACGTCCATCAAACTCCGTTGTTGCCGTTCCATCGAACGCATAACGCAGATGTTGCGTTGTCTCCATCGCATCCTCTCCCCGTACGAGTTCAGAGAGGGCATTGATATCGAGATAATCATTCTCGTATCGGTAGTGAAAATCGAGATTTAGGGCATTGAGTACGAGTGTCGGATCTTGCTTTGAGTTGAGTTGAGTGATGGCAGTTTTGAGAAGAGCTTGTTTTGAGGAGAGCTCATTGATGGTAATGTTTAGCACGCGCGGCAAGGTGGTAAATTTTCCGACATAAGGGTCAAGTTGTGTCTGATTTGGATAGAGGAGTGCCCCTCCTCGCAACACATTGTTTTTGACCACCCCCTGAATCGCACCACTTGCGTATTGGGATTTCAACGTTGCGGTGAGTGAGGCAAAATTGATAGTATCTCCATCATAGGTGCCGTTTTTCCCTCTTAGATCGAGTTCGACAGGGTAGGCGCTGATGAGTTGGAGATTGGTGATGGAGACCTCCCGCAGTTTAAAGGTCGGAAATGGCCAGATGGAGTCATCATCACTGATGAAATCGTCCAGATGGAGGCGCAAACCGTCGATTTTGATCGAATCGATCGTATGATCCCCTTCGAGCATTTTGACGAGGTTGTATTCGAGTATAAGGGTTTTTGCCTCCATCTTCTCACTACGGACGTTATGGAGGATAAACCCTTCTAAAATAGAGCCTTCTGCATGGGTATAGTGGACACCGAGGGGTTCGAGAAAATAGGTATTGACGATTTCTAAGCTATCGGGGCGAAAGGCGATATACATCGCCCCTGCCATGACAAAAACAATAAGGAGGAGGAGAAAATGAAACGTTAAATAAAGCTGCTTGATCCACCGTTTTACACGTGGATATTTTGGGGCAATAGTGTCTTTATTTGAGGGCGTTTCCATCTGCATATTATGCCAAAACTTACCCTCAAATAAAACTCGAAGCGATTAGGCTCCGAACATATCACCCATCATCCCTTTGAACCAAGAGTGAGTCCCTTTGCCTAGCGCGCTAGAGCGGGTATTGTTTTCGGTCATTTTAGGTTTAATGACCGTCGTATCGTTGCCGCTGAGGTCTTTATCCTGCATAAGGGAGAAAGTGACGCCGATCGAGATCGCCTCTTTATCATTGAGCATCGAATAACAAATGTTTTGAGGAAGAGTAACCTCTTTTATCGCCGGTAGCCCTTTGATCATGTTGGCAATCTGTGTGGCGACAATGTGTCCTTGTCCATTAGCAATGGCACCGCTTTTTGGGTACGGATATCCGCCGACCGCATCACCGATCACAAAAACACGCTCATCGGCTTTGGTTTGAAAGGTTGGCGAATTCATCACACTCCAACCTGCTTTCCCCCCTGAAACTCCGGCAACTTTGATCAGTTCGGACGCGCCATTCGTTGGAATCAAGTTTGCGGTAGTGTACGAAATCGTCTTCATTTCGGTTCGATCATCATCAAGAGTCACTTTCACTTTGACCTCTTTTTTATCGAGATCGACTCCTGTGACGAGTGAGTTGGCATGGTATTCGACGATGTCCGGATACAACTCTTTGTATGCCGCTAAAAATCCTGGACCTTTAGGTGCCGGTTTTGCTTTTGGATCGAGGATAATCACTTTCCCTTTGATCCCATTTTTTTGAAAATAGTGAGCTACCATCGCGGCACGTTCATACGGTGCCGGCGGACATCGATAGGCAGTATCCGGAATCGAAATAATGAAATTCCCCTCTTCAAATTCTGCGAGCATTTTTTTCAAGGCGACGTGTTCGTTACCGCTCATCAATGCCGGTGGGCACTCTTGACGGCAACGCTCCGCCATTTGGGCATCGTCTCCAAACCATTTGGAATAATCATAACGGATCCCCGGAGAGAGGATGAGGTAATCGTACGAGATCGTTCCTGTGGTTGTGGTCACGGTGCGTGAAGTACGATCGATTCCGGTAACTGTGGTTTGAAAAAATTTGTAGCCGAAATTTTTTGCGGCACTGTAATAGTCGCGCGTCAAGAAATCCATCGGAACTTCGCCGGCAAGCCACTCATTGCTGATCGGGCATGAGACAAAAACATCCCGTTTTTCGAGGACGACGACTTCACTCTCAGGGGCCTCTTTTTTGAGGTAACGGGCTGCGGTGAGACCACCCCATCCGCCACCGATGACAACGACCCGTTTGCCGCTTGGTTTTGGCAATAGCTCCGTAGCGGGAGCAGCATCATTCGCGGTTGCAGCGGTTGCTGTAGTTCCTAGTGCGAGCGCGGCAACACTCAGTCCAGAGGCTTTTAATAAATCACGTCGTGTAAATTCCATACTATCTCCTTAGAAGCTGAGATTCGCGATAAGACGCGTATGAGATTGTTCGTATTCACGTGTATCATTATCACGCTCTACGTGGAAAAGACGGAACCAAAGCCCTTTGACCGATGGGACAACGTAGTGGAGCATATAATCGGTTTCGCTTGATTTTTCAGTATGAGTTCCGCCAGCAACCCAAGCTGTTCCATTGTGATATTGTGTAGCTTCAACAGTACTGTCGTATTCGGCATGATTGATACTAAATTTCAACCCTTTGATCCCGAGATTACTAAAATCGTATTCTCCCCCGACTTTATACGCTGAGGTGTCGGCACGGTAGTTGTTACGGGTGAAAATTGACCCTGTATAGAGCGGATCCCCTCCCCACGCGTTGATCACGTGACCGT